>NZ_FLUY01000139.1 GCF_900092655.1 Candidatus Thiosymbion oneisti | reverse complement strand
GTAGGCTGGGGTGAGGAACGAACCCCAGCGTTGGTTATTGCTGGGTTTTGGCCGTCCCTGGCCGCAACCCAGCCTACGGCCTACGGTCCCTTTTTAGACAGTCTCTAAGTATTCTTCTTGGCTCTTTATGGATTCCGGACTGCTTTGGAGTGCGCCGGCAAAGCGGCGCGGCTCGAGCTAACCTCAGCCACGGGGGATACCAACAGCGTTGATCGGGAATCCAGGCACTTAGTTAGGTTCCACCCGCGCCGCGGCGACGGCGCTTTCCCCTGGCCGCAATACCCTGGCCGGGAACGGATACCTCGCCACATCCAAAGCGGCGGCAGGATCGTGCCACCTAGCCAATCCCCCGCTTATGCCGAGCGCTGTAGGTTCCGGTAAGCATCGGGGTGAGGTTGCCGCCGCACTCCAAAACGTCCGCTGGTACCCTTCCAGGATTCTTGGCAGTCTGGAATCCATACAGAGCCAATGGAAACATCGCCACGAGACGGTGGCGTCAGCTGCCGGTCTGTGAAGTTTAAACCACAGAGGACCCGGAGGACACGGAGAATTCAGGGCAACCGAATGATAATCACTGCTGAAACAACCGCTTGGCGTGGAAGCGAATCGGCTAGGTTGGGCCAAGGCGCGCTGCCGAGTCGGCGCTCGAGCCCAGGGGCCATAGCGCGCCGTGCCCAACGGATGGATCGATGGGCACGCTGCGCTGGGTGCATCCTAGCCAGCCGCCGCAGTGCGGAAACCGCCGCGGCATGTCCGATCCCTTAGAGCCCGCTTGATGGACGCTTGCTTTGCCCATCCTACGGACTTTTGCGACACCCTCGCCGGGAGAGGGCCTGCGCCGAGCGCAGCGAGGGGGCTTGGGGAGGGGGAATCAAATCGGTTTCCACTTAAAACTTAATCACCACCCGGAACCCCGCTGTGGTTGCCGTCCCCGGCACTGGATTCCGGCCTGTTCGGCTGGCTCCCCAGGCTCCAGCATCGATTAAGCGCCGCGGTCGGCTAACCGCCAACGCCGATCAGCACCGAGGAGCTGAGTCCGCAGGAGCGGACAAGCCGGCGTTCCCACCTGTCTGCGTGCAGGGACGCACCGGCAGGCGCTGGAGCGTGGGAACGAGTGCCAGGGGACGGCGGGCGGGCCCGACAGACGATCGGCAGCCGTTCATACGCCCCCACCCCGGTGCCTGGACATTGCGGCGGAAGCGCTCCGGGTAACCCTATATACTGTTCCCGTTTTCCGCCCGTGCCAGCCGCCTCCGTCGCCAGCCACCGCCGTCGCCCTGGCCTGACCCGACCTACGGAACGACCATGAGCAACCAGCCCGACATCGATCCCCAAGAGACCCAGGAATGGCTCGACGCCCTGGAGGCCGTGTTGGAGAACCAGGGTGTCGAGCGCACCCATTTCCTGATCGAATGCCTTATCGACAAGGCCCGGCGCTCCGGCGCCCATCTGCCCTACAGCGCCAATACGGCCTATGTGAACACCATCCCGATCCAACAGCAGGCGCGCTTTCCGGGCGATCCCGCCATGGAGCGGCGTATCCGCTCCTTCGTGCGCTGGAACGCCATGGCCATGGTGGTCCATGTCAACCGGATCGCCTCCGAGCTCGGGGGCCACATCGCCAGCTTCGCCTCCATCGCCACCCTGTACGACGTCGCCTACACCCATTTCCTGCACGCCCGCACCAAGGATCACGGCGGGGACCTGGTCTTCATCCAGGGCCACTCCGCCCCCGGCATCTATGCCCGCGCCTTTCTCGAAGGGCGCATCAGCGAGGAGCAGCTCAACAACTTCCGCCAAGAAGTCGACGGCAACGGCCTGTCTTCCTACCCCCATCCCTGGCTCATGCCGGGCTTTTGGCAGTTCCCGACCGTGTCCATGGGCTTAGGTCCCATCATGGCTATCTATCAGGCCCGCTTCATGCGCTACCTCCAGGACCGCGGGCTGCTTAATACCGAGCAGCGCAAGGTCTGGGCCTTCATGGGCGACGGCGAAATGGACGAGCCCGAGGCCATGGGCGCCATCGCCCTGGCGGCCCGCGAGCGCCTGGACAACCTAATCTTCGTGGTCAACTGCAACCTGCAACGCCTGGACGGGCCGGTGCGCGGCAACAGCAAGATCATCCAGGAGTTGGAGGCGGACTTCCGCGGCGCCGGCTGGAACGTCATCAAGGTCATCTGGGGCGGTTACTGGGATCCCCTGCTGGCGCGGGACAAGGACGGTATCTTGCTCAAACGCATGCACGAATGTGTGGACGGCGACTTCCAGGCCTACAAGGCCAAGGGCGGTGCCTACACCCGCAAGCACTTCTTCGACAAATACCCGGAGCTGGCGGACATGGTCGCCAATATGACGGACGAGGACATCTGGCGCCTCAACCGCGGCGGTCACGACCCGATCAAGGTCTACGCCGCCTATGCGGCCGCCGTCGCCCACAAGCGCCAGCCGACGGTGATCTTGGCCAAGACGGTCAAGGGCTACGGCATGGGCCGGGCCGGTGAGGGCATGAACATCACCCACTCCCAGAAGAAGATGGGCGAGGTGGCGCTGAAGGAGTTCCGCGACCGCTTCAACATCCCGGTCTCGGACGACGAAATCGGCGCCGCCCCCTTCTACAAGCCCCCCGCCGACAGCCCGGAGATGAACTACCTGCACCACTGCCGCGAGGCGTTGGGTGGCCCCCTGCCGATCCGCGATACGACGGCCCCCAAGCTTGCCACGCCGGCGCTCGAGGTCTTCCGGCCCCTCCTGGAAGGCAGCGGCGACAAGGAGATGTCCACCACTATGGCCCTGGTGCGGATCATGACCCTGATCGTGCGGGACAAGGAAATCGGTAAATACCTGGTGCCCATCATCCCGGACGAGGCGCGCACCTTCGGCATGGAAGGCATGTTCCGCCAGCTCGGCATCTACTCCTCGGTGGGCCAACTCTACAAGCCGGTGGACGCGGATCAGCTCCTCTATTACCGGGAGGAAAAGCAGGGCCAGGTACTGGAAGAAGGCATCACCGAGGCCGGTGCCATGTCGTCCTGGATCGCCGCCGCCACGGCCTATGCCAACCACGGCCAGAGCATGATCCCCTTCTACATCTTCTACTCCATGTTCGGCTTCCAGCGCATCGGTGACCTGGCTTGGGCCGCCGGCGACATGCGCGCCCGCGGCTTCCTGATCGGCGGCACCGCGGGGCGCACCACCCTGGCCGGCGAGGGCCTGCAACACCAGGACGGCCACAGCCCGGTGGTCGCGGCCACCATCCCCAACTGCATCGCCTACGACCCCGCCTACGCCTACGAGCTGGCGGTCATCATCCAGGACGGCCTGCGCCGCATGTACCAAGAGCAGGAGGACCGCTTTTACTACATCACGGCCATGAACGAGACCTATGTCCAGCCGGCCATGCCGGAGGGCGTGGAGGAAGGCATCCTCAAGGGCATCTACCAGGTACGCACCGGCGCGGCCATGGAAAAAATGGAAAAGCGGGTCCAACTCCTGGGCTCCGGCGCCATCCTGCGGGAGGCCCTGGCCGCGGCCGAGCTCCTGGAGCAGGACTTCGCGGTCGCCGCGGACGTGTGGAGCGTCACCAGCTTCAACCAGCTGCGGCGCGAAGGCATGGAGGTGGAACGCTGGAATCTGCTCCATCCGCAGCAGGCACCCCGGCGGAGCTATGTGGAACAGCAGCTCGGCCCCACCAGCGGCCCGATCATCGCCGCCACCGACTACATCCAAGCCCTGGCGGACCAGATCCGTCCCTTCGTCCCCCGGCGGTACCGGGTCCTGGGTACCGACGGCTTCGGGCGCAGCGACATGCGCAGACAGCTACGCAAATTCTTCGAGGTCAACCGCCACTACATCGCGCTGGCCGCCCTCAAGGCCCTCGCCGACGAGGGAGCACTCCCTGCGGCCCGGGTCTCGGAGGCTGTCGCAAAATACCGGATCGATCCGGAAAAACCCAATCCGGCCACGGTGTAAGCATGGTATCAGGGTCAAGTAGGGAGGCCATTGCCTGTTAGGCTTTCAATATGAGAAGAAAATCTGTACCTCAGAAAACAAAGATGCGGCTTCAGAAGGAAGTCGATTCACGCTGTCCATTCTGTGATAGTGATGACGTGGATCATTTTCAGTTTCATCATATTGATGAGAACTCAGAGAATAATGATCCTTCTAATATAAATAGGGGCAGGCAAATTCGCTATGCAGCTTTACGGGTCCGGTTACGCCAAGCGTCAGGCTCTTTTATGAGTGCTCTATCCGGGCCTTTACTCTACGGTGCGTCCTATGATTGTTCAGACTTCTATCACTCTCCCCGATGAGCTTGTTGCTGAGCTTGATCAGCGAGCATCTCGACCCGAAGAACGCTCCGCCCTGGTAGCAGAAGCGCTCCGTTGTTTTTTTATCACTCATCGCTCTACGAATGATGAGCTTGAGATTCTGGATCGCCATGCTGAAGAGTTGAATCGAGAAGCGGAAGACATTCTTGACTATCAGGTCATCCCTTGAAAAGAGGTGATTTATATCGGGTCTCTCACCCTTCCGCCCGCGACCCGAAGCGGTCACGCGTGTTTGTTGTTGTGAGCCGTCAAGTCCTGATTGACTCTAAATTCTCAACGGTTATCTGTGCACCTATCTATAGTGCATATCATGGGCTTTCCACGCAGGTGTCGGTTGGAGTAGAACACGGCCTGAAACATGACAGCAGCATTCACTGTGATGAACTGGTCAGTCTTCCTAAATCTGTTCTTACGAATTATGTCGGTTCACTATCTCATGAAAAGTTATCTGAACTCAATCAAGCTCTACGGGCTGCGTTGGAGCTTGGGAGCGCCTAACCAGGCGTTCGAGAAGGATGCAGGTGAAAGCGCGGCACCTTTTTGGCAACCGTGTGGATATTGGTTGTCAGATGGTCTCTAAGGCACGCAAGGGCACACAGGAGGCCGCAAAACTGCATGAGGTCGTGTTGTGCAACGACATGTATGGACGGTGGCATGAGTTATATGCTCTTCGTCGATGAGAGCGGTCAGGATCTCAGGGAATCACCTTACGCGGTGCTGGCCGGGATTGCGGTTGAAGACCGTGATTTGTGGAATCTGATTTGCCGGGTGCAGGACGCGGAACTGGAGTTTTTTGGTCGCCGTTCAGATTGCGGACATCCTGGCCTATCTGATGGCCTGGGGAGTGCGTGTCGGCGGCATGTCGCGGCCTGCCCGGGAGGAGCTGGGTGATCTGGCCGCTCAGGTTTGCGATATGCGGTATCAGGCGAGGCGCGAAGTGGATGGCAATCCAGATTTTTCCATCTGGAGTTTTGCGGTTATCGACGATTTGCGTCCGAGGGGTGGACGTGAAGAAACAGGCGGACAATAAAAAAGGCAATGCCAGCATTCGCCGGCAAAGCCTCCGAGACAAATTATGGTAGCGGACGGACCAGATTGCAACAAGAATTTAATTCCGCAATATTTCGGACAGTGTCGACTGGCGACTGACTCCCCAGGCTCCAGCGTGGGAGCAGATCCCGACACTCCAGCGTCGATTAAGCGTCCAAGGTAGGCTAGCAGCCAACGCCTATCAGCACAGGAGGGCTTAGTCCGCTGGAGCGTAGGAACGAGCGCGACAGTCGATGATGATGAATCAATTGCGACTCATTTGCGTTGATTCGCGTTCATTTGCGGCAAAAAAATGATTCCCATGTTCATGTTAGAGGACTCAGCGTGACAACGGCCCAAGACGTATTGCTCCCCGACATCGGGGACTTCTCGGATGTAGAGGTCATCGAGGTCCTGGTACAACCCGGCGATCAGGTCAGCATCGATCAGTCCCTGATCACCCTGGAGAGCGACAAGGCGACCATGGAAATCCCCTCGCCCCTGGCCGGCGAGGTCGTCTCCGTCGCGGTAGCGGTAGGAGACAAGCTGAGCCAAGGGGATCCGGTACTGACCCTAACGCCCCCGACCTCGGCCCCGGCGGCCGAGGCCCAGGCCGCTGCGCTGGCAGCCGCACCGGAGGAGACCCCAGAGGAGACCCCGGCTAAGCTCGAATCGATCCCCGAGCCCGTGACCGAGCCGGAGGCAGCCAGTCCAAGACCGGGCGAGGCGGAGCGTCGTCGGGCCCCGGTCCCTACGCGACCGGAAGACCTGGCCGCCATCGCCAAGGGACGCAAGCCCCACGCCAGCCCCGCCGTGCGCCGTTTCGCCCGCGAGCTGGGCGTCGATCTGACCCTGGTCGAGGGCTCGGGCCCCAAGCACCGCATTCTCAAGACCGACGTCCAGGACTATGTCAAAAAGACCCTGGCCCGCGGTGCCGCCGCCGCGCCAGACGCCGGCCTGCCCTTCCGGCTCCCCCCCGCGCCCGAGATCGACTATGCCAAATTCGGTGAGGTCGAGCTCGTCCCCCTGCCGCGCATCAAAAAGATCAGCGGGAGCCGTCTGCACCTCAATTGGATCAGTGCCCCCCAGGTCACCCAGCACGACACGGCGGACATCACGGACCTAGAGGTCTTCCGTGCGTCCCGGCGGGAGGCCGCGGCCAAGGAGGGCGTAAAGCTCACCTTCCTGCCGATCCTGATGAAGGCCGTCGCCAAGGCCCTGGACCGGTTTCCCAACCTCAAGGCATCGCTCACCGGCGACGGCGAGCGCCTGGTGCTCAAAGGCTTCACCCACCTGGGCGTAGCGGTGGACACCCCCGATGGCCTCGTGGTCCCGGTCATTCGGGACGTAGACAAGAAAGGCATCTATGCGCTCGCCCGCGAGCTCACAGAGGCCAGCGCCAAGGCCCGGGACGGCAAGCTACTGCCCGGAGACATTCAAGGGGGCTGCTTCACCATCTCCAGCCTGGGTGGCATCGGCGGCACCGCCTTTACCCCCATCGTCAATGTCCCGGAAGTCGCCATCCTGGGCGTCTCCCGCACGGAGATGAAGCCGGTCTGGAACGGCAAGGACTTCATTCCTCGCCGCATCCTGCCCATGTCCCTCTCCTACGACCATCGAGTGATCGACGGCGCGGAGGCCGTGCGCTTCACCGGCCTGCTGCGGGAGCTTCTGGAAGACATTCGGAGCCTGTTGCTTTGATTTCCCATACTCAATCCGGCGTGGGCGGTTCCGCGGGCTCATGTTCAGCCAGGGCCTTACGTACCGCCGCTTCGATGCCCGCGGCATCCAGGCCACAGTCGGCGAGCTGTTCCTGCTGAGTGGCCTGGTCCAGGAAGCGGTCCGGTAGGCCGAGGTGGAGGCAGCGTGTCGCCACCTGCCTTGCGGCCAGCAGCTCGGACACGGCCGCGCCGGCACCGCCGGCCACGGCGTTCTCCTCCAGGGTGACGAGTAGGCGGTGGGTGCGTGCCAGCTCCAGGATCAGATCCCCATCCAGGGGCTTGATGAATCGCATGTTGACCACCGTGGCATCCAGGGCCTCTGCGACCTGCAACGCGGGGGCCACCAGGGTCCCGAAGGCGAGCAACGCCACGTCCCGGCCCGCACGACGCGGCTCCGCCTTGCCCAGGGGCAGGACCTGGAGCCCCGGTTCGACGGCAACGCCCGGACCCGCGCCCCGCGGGTAGCGGACCATAGCGGGCCCCGGGTGTTGGAAGGCGGTCTGCAACATACGCCGGCACTCGGCCTCGTCCGCCGGGGCCATGATGACCAGGTTCGGCACGATACGTCCGTAGCTGAGGTCAAAGCTGCCGGCGTGGGTCGCCCCATCGGCGCCCACCAGTCCGGCCCGGTCCACGGCCAGGGTCACGTCCAGGCCTTGTAGACAGATGTCGTGGATCAGCTGGTCGTAGGCCCGTTGCAGAAAGGTGGAGTAGACGGCCACCACCGGCTTGAGGCCCTCGCAGGCCAGGCCGGCGGCCAGGGTCAGGGCGTGCTGCTCGGCGATCCCCACATCCAGATAGCGCTCCGGGAAGCTGGCCGCGAATCGGGTCAGGCCCGAGCCCTCGCCCATGGCGGGCGTGATGCCGATGAGCCGCCGATCCGCGCGCGCCGCAGCGTACAACCAGTCGCCGAAGACCTGGGTGTAGGTGACGGTGCCCGCCGGTTTCCGCGGCGCGCCGGTCTTGGGATCGAAGGGCGTCACCCCGTGATAGGTGACGGGTTGCCCCTCGGCGGGCCGGTAGCCCCTGCCTTTGTGGGTGACCACATGCAGGAAACGGGGTCCCGGCATGGTCCTCATGTTACGCAGGGTGGTGATCAGGGAGCCCAGGTCGTGACCGTCGATGGGGCCGATATAGTTGAAGCCCAGCTCTTCAAACAGGGTACCGGGCATCACCATGCCCTTCATGTGCTCCTCCCAGCGGCCCATGAGCTCCTTCAGGGGAGGGATGTGACGCAGAGCGGACTTACCGCCCTCACGCACCCTGGTGTAGAGCTTGCCGGAGAGCAGCCGCGCTAGGTGGCTACTGATGGCCCCTACCGGTGGCGAGATGGACATCCCATTGTCGTTCAGAACTACCAGCAGGTTCGGTTTCAGGGCCCCGGCGTGATTGAGGGCCTCGAAGGCCATGCCGGCCCCCAGGGCGCCGTCACCGATCACCGCGATCGTCTGCCGGGACTCGCCTTTGGCCTGGGCGGCCAGCGCCATCCCTAAGGCGGCGCTGATGGAGGTGCTCGAATGCCCCACGCCGAAGGTGTCGTAGGGGCTCTCGTCGCGTATAGGAAATCCCGACAGCCCGCCCCGTTTCCGCAAGCTCCCCATGCGGGCGCGGCGGCCGGTGAGGATCTTGTGGGGGTAGGCCTGATGGCCCACATCCCAGATCAGCCGATCGTGCGGGGTATCGAAGACATAGTGCAGTGCGATCGTGAGCTCCACCACCCCCAGCCCTGCCGCCAGGTGACCGCCGGTACGGGAGACACTGTCGATGAGAAATTCGCGCAGCTCAGCGGCCAGCGCGGGGAGGCGACCCGCCGGCAACCGGCGCAGATCGGCGGGGAGCTCGATGCGCGAGAGCAGCGGGAAGCGGCTCGCTGCGGGATGCGGAGTGCGGGATTCGGGGATGGGCATGTACTGAACCGATGGATCAAAGGTTGGGTCACTAGTCTAGACCAACCTTACCTCATAAGGGCATCTATCCGCAGATTACGCAGATTTTTGCAGATTAAGAATGGAACAATCTGCGAGAATCGGCGTAATCTGTGGATAAAATAGCTCGCCCGGCAGCGAACCGCATCGAAGGAAAACTACGAATCACACGAATCGGCGCGAATCGGAAAGGAGTGCTTCTGTAAAAAATCGGTAGTGGTTAATATTTAAATGATTTGTTGGGCACGCCGCCGTCCCTGGCGGCTTTGCCCAACCTACGAGCTGCGTAATCTACGGACAAAAAATATCCTTTGCGGTTCAAACAGAAGGCGACCGGAAGCCCGCGGATCGAACCGCCGGCAGAGGCTCCGCCAGGCCACGGGCCTCCTCCAGCACAAACTGCCGGAACGCCTGGGCGGCGGGTGAGAGACGCCGGCCGCGCCGGTAGACCAGGTGCCACTGACGTGCGAGTGGAAAGCCCGCCACGTCCAGGATCACCAACCGCCTGGTCTCGAGCTCCAGCTCCAGCGTGTGTAGCGAGACCACACTCAGGCCCAGTCCTGCCCGCACCGCCTGTTTGATGGCCTCGTTGCGGGTCATCTGCATGCCGTGGCGGATAGTAACGCCGCGCTCGCCGAAGAAGCGCTCCATGGCCTGACGGGTGCCGGAGCCGGACTCGCGCATCACGAACACCTCCTCGGTCAGGCGTTGGATACCGATGGATTGCACTCCGGCCAGCGGATGTTCGGGGGGGGCGATCACCACCAGGGGGTTGTCCATAAAGGCCTCGGATTCCACTTCCACACTCTGCGGCGGCTGGCCCATCAGCACCATGTCCACCGCGTTCGCCTGGAGCTGATGCACCAGACGCTCCCGATTGGTCACGTCCAGCCGTAGACTGATGCCCGGATACCGCTGATGAAAGGCCGCCAGCAGGCGCGGCGCGAAATAGTTCACCGTGCTGGCTACGGCGATACTCAAACGGCCCCGACTGACCCCCTTGAGGGATTCGACTACCTCTTCCATCTCCCGTAGAGAGCGGTCGATGCTGCGACTGTAATGGAAGAGCTCCCGCCCCGCCTCGGTGAGTCGAATATGCTTGCCCAGCTTCTCGAACAGAGGCAGGCCCACCTCCTCTTCGAGCTGACGGACCTGCATCGACACCGCCGGTTGCGTCAGATGCAGCTCGGCGGCGGCGCGGGTATAGCTCGACAGCCGCGCCACCGCTTCAAACACCCGGAGCTGGCGTAGAGAGACATTCATCGATTGATTGAGTATAGGAAAAACAGTCCAGTCGCTCCAATGCCGGCAACAACATGGGCGATTTCAATCCGCAGATTACGCAGATTCGCGCAGATTTCTCAATGAAGACGATGCGCTTGGATAGGAAACCTTTGGCACCGAAGTTGCGCAACCGCCCTTGTTGGATTCTGCTTACCGAGAGAACAAAAAGAATCTGCGAAAATCTGCGTAATCTGAGGATAAAAGACATCGTTATCAATCGTTCCCCGTACCCATGGGCAACGAATATACTTCGCATGCATCCGACGGGAACATTATCATCATTCCATTGCCTGGGGGCTTGAAGCCATGACAACGCTCGACGATCTCAAGACCGTCATAACGGCGAGGCCCCTGGCGAGCGCGGAGACAGAAGATGATCCTGGTTCTGGATGCCGAGACGGAAATCGACGCCGCCCTCCACGCCTTGGCTCGGTATTTCGCTGAGGACCGTCGCTGCGCCGCGGTCCGACTCCAGGTCCAGGGCAAGCCGCTGGGCTACCTGAATCGAGGGGATTTCTTCAGTGCCCCAACCGGAACCAGGCTTGGGGAGGCCCAAGGCGCCCAATTGCCCGGGTCTCCGGCGTACTCCTTCATCCGGCTCGCCTGCCCGGTCGAGGGATGCGAAACCCTGGTGCTCAAGATTCACTACGACGAACAGGACACGCCCCGCTGCCCCCGGCACCCGGATAAAGTCCTGCAGATCGTGACATGAAACTCGGCGACCTGGTGGGCAAACCGGCCTCCGGGCTTGGCGTCAGGTTCGGTCTCGTGGGCATGGCGCGTAAGCTCCTTTATACGGGGACATGTTTGTAATCCAGTTTCCCGAATATTTTTCCTAACAAACTCTGAAGGATGCCCATATCCGATGCTTCCTTTTGCTCGATCCAAATGGGCAGGCACTCGAGGATATCACTGGCCTATGGGGATCTTGAGTCTTCGGGTCTTCTGCGGAATCCATGAGTAGCGATTCCGGCTCCACTTGCTATCATGCTCATACACCGTCTGCCGGGGGAAACTCCTTGGACAGAGCCCGCCAATGCTCGCAGGCATAAGTACGACCTTGGTCTGGAAAAATTAGGCATGGAGATAGAAAACATAATCAATGCCATTCGGAATGGTCGGGTGAGGATAACCGACCATGCCGATGAAGAAGCAGACGATGACAACCTGACATACGAAGAAATCTATTTGTCGGTAGTTCAAGGTGAGGTCATCGAGGATTATCCTAAAGATAAACCATACCCAAGCTGTTTGATTTTGGGTAGAAATTTCTCGGGAGACGCAATCCACAGCGTTTGGGCTTATAATCCGGAAAACCGATGGGCGGTATTGATTACGGTTTATCGGCCGGATACTGAACGGTGGATTGATTGGAGAGTAAGGGTGAAAAAATGAGGCCATTCGAGAAGTGTCCTGTGTGTGGTGGTGAGGTGGAAACCAAACAGGTGGAAAAGCTGCTGAGAGGTGGGAGAAATACGGTTTCCATGAAAGTCGCTGCCGAGGTGTGTCTCCATTGTGGAGAGAGGCTGTATACCGAAGATGTAGTCAAATCATTCGAGGAAATTCGAGGTAAATTACGCAAGCAGGAATTCAGCTGTTTGAAAATGCTTGGGCAGTCATTTACGGTTGCAGAAAATTGGCCTAACAAAGCCATTCGACCGACCGTGTGACTCACCGCTTTGCTTGAGGTCGAACAGTGACTGACGGCAAGCCTTTACTCCTGAAACCAATCATCCGGGAGGCGTTGTAACGGGCCAGCCCGGAGGATGCGGTGGCAACCCCTCGGTTACACCGAGCCCCACGGGTTTCCGCCGATACCCAGGTAAAATTGCCGCCGCACTCCAAAACGTCCGGTGGTACCCTTCCATGATCGTCAGCGGTCTGAAATCCATAAAGAGCCGAAGATTGAAGCATGACCGGGTTACACCCCCACTTCGTTACTGACTCCGATGGCAAGCGCCTATCAGTCTTACTACCCATTGCGGAGTACACTGCTCTAATAGAGCGGCTTGAAGACTTGGAAGACTTAGAAGCTGCACGCAAGGTCTCGGATGAACCGACCATCCCGTGGGAAAGGGTCAAGACGGAGCTGGGCCTTGAATGACCTATCACATCGAGATCAAGCGCAGTGCTTCACCAAGCCCTACTGGCGTTACCCCGCGACATGCAACGACGCATAGGCGCGGCGATCGACAGGTTGGCATCCAACCCACGCGGGTCAGGCACCCGCAAAATAAGCGGTAGTGACATCCTGTACCGCCTGCGGGTCGGCGACTATCGCGTGGTCTATGAGATCCGTGACGACCGACTGCTAATCCATATCATCAAGGTTGGACACCGCCGGAACATTTATCGCCGGTAACACGCTCCGGATGCCGGCAGGTCCTCCGGACCCGTTCCGCGGCTGGTTCCCACGCTCCAGCGTGGGAGCAGATCCCGACGCTCCGGCGTCGATCAAGCCCCGCTGTGGGTAATATTGAGTGATCCACGGACAGGCCGCAGTAGGACCACGGCCGTTTTTGGTCCGCACAGCGGACCCTACCGCGGTAGGGTCCGCTGTGCGGACCATTAGATTGTGCGAACCATTGCGAAAGTGTCGGCGAAGAATCCCCAGCGCGGACCACCGGGGCATTATTCCCCAACGGTATGCTCGATGTCGGTGAAGCCGTAGGGTCCGCTGTGCGGACCATTAGATTATGCGAACCATTGCGAAAGTGTCGGCGAAGAATCCCCAACGCGGACCGTCGGAGCATGATTCCCCAACAGTATGCTCGGTGTCGGTGAAGCCGTAGGGTCCGCTGTGCGGACCATTAGATTGCGAACCATTGCGAAAATGTCGGCGAAGAATCCCCGGCGCGGACCGTCGGAGCATTATTCCCCAACGGTATGCTCGATGTCGGTGAAGCACAGCTCCGTGCAGCCCCATTCCGCGTATACATCCCGTTCCGAAGATAACGATGAAACGAGGACCAGGGCCATTTCACGGCGCAGTCCGCGTATCCATGCCTGACCGGATTGTAGTGGATGTAATTCAGGTGGCGCTGAAAATCCCGCTCGTCGCGGATTGTGTGTTCCCAAAAACGCCGTTGCAAAACCCCGCGGCGACGGTTGCTCCTACGTGACAGGGATATAACTTGCTCGGTGCCTCCGCTTTCAAGCCAGGCCTTCGTAAACTCCTTTTTGAGCCATGCCCAGCGCGTCGAATAGTCGCTGTCGCCGTCTGGGAGGGTCCAGATTGTGTGCAGATGATCCGGAAGCAGAACGGTAGCGGGGATCTTGAACGGCCAGCGCTCTCTGCACGCCGACATGACGGAGCGCAGGATGCGACGGCCGTCAGATGTTGTCAGGATAGGTGCCCGACCTTCGGTGACCAGGGTGAAGAAGACGGTTCCGCCCGGTTGGTATACCCGCCGCCAGCTGGTCAATGGCACCGCTCCTTTGTGTTGAGTGTCGAGTGATCCACGGGCAGGCCGCAGTGGAACCACAGCCGTTTTTGGTCCGCACAGCGGACCCTACCACTACCCGGTGCCGGCAAGCCGGCGGATCGGCTCGTGACAATCGGGTAATCATAAGCTATTACTTATATCACTTATCAGAAATATTGACTAGTAATTATAGTTGCATTCCCTAATAATGCCGCCAGGTTCCGTCGCGGGGCACCCGGCAGACGGGACCCCGGTTTCAACGTCGGCGGCAGCGCCGGCTTCACTATCCAATCCCAAGAGGACATATGCCAATGGCCAAGACTTACAGTGCGGGCGTCAAAGAATACCGCGAGACTTACTGGATGCCCGATTACACGCCGAAGGACACCGACATCCTGGCGTGCTTCAAGATTACCCCCCAGCCGGGCGTGCCCCGTGAGGAGGCCGCCGCCGCCGTCGCCGCCGAGTCCTCCACCGGGACCTGGACCACCGTCTGGACCGATCTGCTGACCGACCTGGACCACTACAAGGGCCGCGCCTACGCCATCGAGGATGTACCCGGTGACGACGAGTGCTACTACGCCTTCATCGCCTATCCCATCGACCTCTTCGAGGAAGGCTCGGTGGTCAACGTCTTCACCTCCCTGGTCGGCAACGTATTCGGCTTCAAGGCCGTGCGTACCCTGCGCCTGGAGGACGTGCGTTTCCCCATCGCCTACGTCATGACCTGCAACGGCCCGCCCCACGGCATCCAGGTCGAGCGCGACAAATTCAACAAGTACGGCCGCGCCCTGTTGGGCTGCACCATCAAGCCCAAGCTGGGCCTGTCCGCCAAGAACTACGGTCGCGCCGTCTATGAATGCCTGCGCGGCGGTCTCGACCTGACCAAGGACGACGAGAACGTCAACTCCCAGCCCTTCATGCGGTGGCGCAACCGCTTCGAGTTCGTCATGGAGGCGATCCACAAGGCCGAGAAAGAGACCGGCGAGCGTAAGGGCCACTATCTGAACGTCACCGCCCCGACGCCGGAAGAGATGTACAAGCGCGCCGAGTTCGCCAAGGAACTGGGCGCCCCCATCATCATGCACGACTTCCTGACCGGCGGCTTCACGGCCAACACCGGCCTGGCCCAGTGGTGTCGCGACAACGGTATTCTGCTGCATATCCACCGCGCCATGCATGCGGTGCTCGACCGTCATCCGCGCCACGGTATCCACTTCCGTGTGCTGGCCAAGGCCCTGCGCCTGTCCGGCGGTGACCACCTGCACTCCGGCACCGTCGTCGGCAAGCTCGAAGGCGACCGCGACGCGACCCTGGGCTGGATCGACATCATGCGCGATTCCTTCATCAAGGAAGACCGCAGCCGCGGTATCTTCTTCGATCAGGACTGGGGTTCCATGCCGGGTGTGTTCCCGGTGGCGTCGGGCGGTATCCATGTCTGGCACATGCCGGCCCTGGTCACCATCTTCGGCGACGACGCCTGTCTGCAGTTCGGTGGTGGCACCCTGGGCCATCCTTGGGGCAACGCCGCCGGCGCCGCGGCCAACCGCGTCGCCTTGGAAGCCTGCGTCGAGGCCCGCAACCAGGGCATTCCTGTCGAGAAGGAAGGTAAGGAAGTCCTCACCAAGGCCGCCGCCTCCAGCCCCGAGCTCAAGGCCGCCATGGAGACCTGGAAAGAGATTAAGTTCGAGTTCGATACCGTCGATAAGCTGGATGTAGCCCACAAGTAGGGGTGATCCTTGTGATCGCCTAGCATGATCGTCCGGCGCGATCGCCCGGCATGATTGCCCGGCGCGATCGCCCGACACCGACACGCACCCAGCGACACTATCCGAATTTCGAACTATCCTTAAAGTAGAGGAACAAGCCAATGAGCGATATGCAAGACTATGCGTCCAGCCTGAGCGACGTGAAGAGCCGCAAATTCGAGACCTTCTCCTACCTCCCGGAGATGGATAAAGAGCAGATCCGCAAGCAGGTGGAATACATCGTGTCCAAGGGCTGGAATCCGGCCGTCGAGCACACCGAGCCGGAGAATGCCTTCGGCCACTATTGGTACATGTGGAAGCTGCCCATGTTCGGCGAGACCAACGTGGACACGGTGCTGGACGAGGCTGAAGCTTGCCACAAGGCCCACCCCAACAACCATGTGCGCCTGGTCGGCTACGACAACTACGCCCAATCCAAAGGCGCCGAGATGGTCGTCTTCCGCGGCAAGCCCGTGTAATGTCCGTTCAGGCAACGCCTGAATGAGACACCCCCTGCTCCGCAATGCGGGGTAGGGGTTTTTGTTGAACCGCCAAGGTGCCAAGGGCGTGAAGAAGGACTCGATTTGAACCACGGAGACACAGAGGGCACAGAGAGAAATTACTCCCGAATATCGTCCTACCGAAGCGTCCAACTGCCTGTGAGTCTGTAGACGAAGGAAGCTCTCTTAGCCGTTGCACGCGAAGCCGATCTTTTCTTCCTACAGTATCTCTCGTTCCCACGCGCCGCGTGGGAACGCCGAAGCTCCGCGCTGCGGAGAGTTTCAGAGGCGCCATGAGCCGTAGCCGTACCCTACTGCCGAACCGCAAGCGCCGCATATCATGACAATCAGCGTGCTGGAAAGGCTACCGAAGAACAGGTGCCCCAAAACGGAGTAAATATACCTGGAAGCAATCACCTGGCACCCGACACTTATATCCTTACACGTCATTCTAAATCGGAGGGCATATGGGCCTGAGCATGAAATTCAACCTGGTGCTGATCCCGCTTTCGGCATTGGGTGTCTGGGTGTCCGGCTATTCTACACATAAACTGCTGGAGCAGAACGCACGCGAGGAAGTTCTGTTGAATGCCAGGATTATGATGGAAATGGCGCAGTCTATCCGTCGCTATACGGTCGACGAGGTTAGGCCTTTGCTGACCTCGCGGATGAAAAATACCTTTCTGCCACAGGCCGTGTCGGCCTATGCGGCAACCAAAAGTTTCGAGGGTATACGCGGAGCCTACCCGGAATATACGTATAAGGAGGCGGCCCTGAATCCCACCAACCCAATCGATCGTGCAACGGATTGGGAGACAGACGCGATCAAATATTTTGTCCATAATCCAAACGAACCGGAGATTGTCGGTGAGCGCGATGCCCTGACCGGGAATATGTTGTTTATTGCCCGGCCCATCCGGATCGAGAATCCAGGCTGTTTGACCTGTCACAGCACACCGGCCAAGGCACCCGCTCCGATGATCGCTCGCTATGGCGATGATAACGGCTTTGGCTGGCAGCTCAATGAGGTCGTCGGGGCACAGGTGGTTTCGATACCCATGACAACCCCCCTCGATAGAGCCAACCACGCATTGTTGTCATTCATGAGTAGGCTGGTCGGATTATTCTTGATCCTCGTCTCGGTCGGCAATCTGATGCTGTATTTTATTGTGATCAAACCGGTTAATCGGATGACGGAGATGGCGGATCAGATGAGCAAGGGTCAGGATGCTCCTGTGATGGAGGTGCGTGGAAATGACCAGATCGCTTCTCTCGGTCGCTCATTCAACCGGATGCGATTGAGTATTAGTAGCGCCATGCAGCTATTGGAACAGACCATGGATAGTGAAAAACCAAGTAACCGTTTAGCCCCCCCTGCTACTATGGATGGAAACGAGGAAGAAATCGCACGTAACTGACTAATTCTTCGTTGAATGACTCCGGAAATCTTAAAAACGAGGGGAGGGAGCTAAACGGTTACAAACCCAAAGCAACCATTCCGTATCATGACTGATTACGATGTCTTTCTCTCCCACAACAGCAGTGATAAACCCACCGTTCGTGCCATCAAGGAGGCGCTTGCCCGCTATGGGCTTGTCTCATGGCTAGACGAGGATGAGCTCCAGCCGGGTGTCCCCTGGCAAAAACTGCTTGAGGTCGGCATCCACAGCTCGCGGAGTGTTGCGGTTTTCATCGCTGGCGATGGCCTGGGTCCATGGGAGGATGAGGAGGTACAGGTGGTACTACGCCTGGCGGTCAAGAATCAGCGGCCGGTGATCCCGGTACTACTACCGGGGGCACCGGAGCAGGTGGACCTGCCCATGTTTCTCTGCGGTCGTACCTGGGTCGATCTGCGCAGCGGGCTGAACAACCTTGGTATCCAGCGCCTTGTCTGGGGCATCACCGGGCGACGTCCACAGTTGTCTCCACCGGCTGGGGGCGCCTCGACACCCATGCCTCTCCACGGGGAAGACAAGCCGTGCATTCACGGTGACAGTTCCGCCGAATACGAGAAAGTATTAGCCGCCATCGAGCGCGAGCTTACGGATTACCTGGGCCCGATAGCCAAGTTTCTGGTCAAAAAATATGTGCTTAAGGCACGTGACATCCGTGACCTATGCCAGCAGCTTGGAACCCATATCCTGGAGACCGAGGACCGCAAACGTTTTATTGCCCACTTCAAGTCATGGGACGCAGGACCTGAAACGGACAGTTCGGTCGTTCAGAGTAAGTCGCCGGCGAGCAGTAACCCAAAACAGCTTGACCCGAGGGAATTGGCTGAGGTGGAGTGTATACTGGCCGTCCATATTGGCCCGATGGCTGAGGTGCTTGTTAAGACCCAAGCCAAGTCGGCAACCAGCCGGGATGATCTGTACGTGCGATTAGCGAAGCAGATTCCTGATGGGAAACAACGCCAGGAATTTCTTGATCAATTGAACCGACAGGGCCGTAGGTTGGGGTGAGGGACGAACCCTAACACCAACAACTACGTGGAATCGAACGTTTGGTCTACGAGAACCGGCAACTGTTTCTGGAGAAATTTAATGAATACCATGACCGTCGAGAGTGAACCGTGTGCGATCCGGGCATGGTCGGAAGGGCGGATGATCTTCCTGGAGCTCACGGACGGCCGCATCCTTGGGTTCCCGGCGGAACGCTTTAGAATCCTAAGTGCAGCCACAGACGAGGAATTGAGGGAGGTAAGGCTCGAATTGAATGGTAGCGCGCTTCGTTGGGAAGACCTGGACGAGGATCTCACGGTGGCTGGCATTATCGCAGGACGCTTTCAGTTGCCGTTTCCCAAGCAAGCCGCGTAGTGCATGTAGGATGTGGTGAGCGCCTGCCCGTTGCCCCAAGAACGCCTGCCTGTGCTGGCCTACCTACTTCCCCAGGGATAGATCCAAACACGGCAGACAAGGGGCAGGCAGCGAACCGCATCGTTTTAAATAGTCCTGTACGAGTCTGCGAAGAGATCTTTTTCTTCTACGAGGCGATTCGAGGCGTCTATGGCTTCTCGGTTCTTTGCAAGCCAGTGTGTGCGCTCGGCCTTCCGTACTTCGTCAGCGAGGGCATGCTCCAGGGTTGCTGAAAGGTTGAGCTACATTTACAAAATCGCTTTGCGCCCTGCGCGCCTTTGTGGTTCAACAAAGTGGTTCAAAATTCGTCTTGGCACCCTGGCGTCTTTGAGGTTCAAACCAAACAAACAGGATCAATGACCATGAGTGAGATCGACCGTGACCAGTATTTGATCGAAAAAGAGCCCTATTACCGTGCTCTGAGTAATGAGGTGGAGATGTACCAGGCGGCCTATGACGCGCGTATGCCTGTCATGCTCAAGGGCCCGACCGGCTGCGGCAAGTCCCGCTTCGTCGAGTACATGGCCTGGAAGTTACAAAGGCCCTTGATTACCATCGCCTGTAACGAGGATATGACGGCCTCCGATCTGGTGGGGCGCTTTCTCCTGGATATCAACGGCACCAAGTGGCAGGACGGACCCCTGACCCTGGCCGCCCGCATCGGCGCCGTCTGCTATCTGGATGAGGTGGTCGAGGCCCGCCAGGACACCACGGTGGTCATCCACCCCTTGACCGACCACCGCCGCAATCTGCCGTTGGAGAAGAAGGGCGAGCTGGTGATGGCCCATCGGGACTTTCAGCTCGTCATCTCCTATAACCCCGGCTACCAGAGCTTGATGAAGGACCTCAAGCAGTCCACCAAGCAGCGCTTCGGCGCCATGGATTTCGACTACCCGGAGGCCGAAATCGAGACCGAGATCGTCGCCCACGAAGGGAACGTCGACACCCGGACCGCCGAGAAGCTGGTCCAGGTGGCGCAGCGCAGCCGCAACCTCAAGGGCCACGGCCTCGACGAGGGCATGTCCACCCGTCTGCTGGTCTATGCCGCCCAACTGATCGGCAAGGGCATCGATGTCCAGTCCGCCTGTCGGATGGCCCTGGTACGTCCGCTCACGGACGATCCGGATATGCGCGATACCCTGGACGCTGCCGTGAATACCTATTTTTAGCTACCAGTCGCCAGCTACCAGCTACCAGCGATGGGAGATTACCGACAACTCAGTGTCTGGGTGAAGGCCCATCAGCTGGTGCTGCTTGTCTATCGGAAGACGCAGCGGTTTCCAGCTGATGAGCGATTCGGTTTGACCAGCCAGATGCGAAGGTCAGCAGTATCCATTCCTTCGAATATTGCGGAAGGCAGTGGCCGAGGTAGTGACCAGGATTTTGCCCGCTTCGCGAGAATTGCTGCGGGCTCGACAAACGAGCTGGAGTACCAATGTATTCCCGCCAAAGATCTCGGTTATCTCGCAGAGCAGGATGCTATGCGACTTATGCAGTCATGTGCCGAAGTGCGCCGCATGCTCGCGAGACTTATCGCTACCTTGACCAAGCCGGCAGCAAGTTCCTAGGCGACTGGTAGCTACCAGTCGCCAGCTACCAGTCGCCAGCTACCAGCGATGAGGGATTATTGACAGCTCAGCGTGTGGGCGAAGGGGTAGTGTTCTAACTTTGTTGTTTTGGTGAAAACAGAACTTTTAAATCAATATCTTGCGTCCTTTGGACAACAGAGCTATAACACCATCAGATTTTTCTCAGATTTCTCGTTCTTTTCAGTGGGTAGTGTTCCAACCTTGTTGTTTAAGTGAAAATAGACATGCTGAATCAATAGAGTTGTTCCCGATGTGAGTCTTTAAAAATCAATCGGTTATATTGGAACATGAGGCCGATACGGTGGTCGTT
>NZ_FLUY01000115.1 GCF_900092655.1 Candidatus Thiosymbion oneisti | reverse complement strand
CCCTGCTGCCGCCGCGGGTGGAAGATTACGTCAGTGAGACCAACCGGGTTCGGGCGATCGACGCTGACGTGGACACACTCGACCTGCAGGCGTTGGGCTTTACCAATACCGAGGATGATCTCACCGCGGGTCAGCCGGCGTTC
>NZ_FLUY01000534.1 GCF_900092655.1 Candidatus Thiosymbion oneisti | reverse complement strand
GGAAACTCGTAGCCACTGCTGCATGGGCCTGATGTGCTTGATTTTCATGAGGATTCAGCTCAATTGAGAACGCCCCCTAGGCCAGGCAGTCGATACCTACCTCGGTAAGCAAACGCGCGGTCTCGAACAGGGGCAGCCCCATCACGCCCGAATAGCTGCCCCGCAGATCCGCCACGAACAGGGCGCCCCGGCCCTGGATGGCATAGCCGCCGGCCTTGTCAGCGGGTTCACCGGTCTCCCAGTAGGCGTCCGCCTCCCGTGCGCTCACCGCGCGGAAGCGGACCTCACTGACGCTGAGATCCTGCCGCTCGCGCCCGTCTAGCAGCGCGATTCCGCTCAGCACCCGATGCGTGCGTCCAGCGAGCAGCCGCAGCATGGCGGCGGCCTCCCGACGATCCCTCGGCTTGCCCAGGATGCGGTCCTCGACGACCACGGCCGTGTCGGCCGCCAACACCGGTGGACAGCCTGGTGACCCAGCCTGGGCCCGACCGGCCCGGGCCTTGTCCAGGGCGAGGCGCAGCACGTAACTTTCGGGGTCCTCACCGGGCAGTCTGGCCTCGTCCAGGTCGCTATCGATGACCTCGAACCGAACGCCGATCTGCTCCAGGAGCAGCCGCCTTCGCGGGGACTTGGACGCCAGCAAGAGTGATGGGTTCGCCACGGGATCTCCTTTGGGTTGGCTGTAGGGTCCGCTGCGCGGACCTTCTGAATGTCGACACACCCTAGCGAGACTTGGCCTCAGACCCACGAGAGCCTAACTCGAGCTTCGCGGCGAAACCCCAATCGGACAGGATTTACAGGATTGACAAGATTCTTGTCGCTGCCGAATTTCCTACGCCCGATAAAGATGCGGGTCCATCAAGGAATCCTAGTCCAACGGCGGCCCCAACACGAAGTCTACTTCCTCGAAGCCGTGCTCTTCGAGCAGATCCAACACCTCCTCCACCCACTGCTCCTCTTCGGTACCTCTGACCTCGGCAATAAGGCCGGTGACAGACCGGTAGGCCTCGTGAGGCGACATGTCCTCGGGCACCGTCACCAAACGGATCTTACCTACGTCTTTGCTCGGCAGCACCATGCAAGG
The DNA here is from genome assembly GCF_900092655.1 of Candidatus Thiosymbion oneisti. GTDB lineage: Bacteria > Pseudomonadota > Gammaproteobacteria > Chromatiales > Chromatiaceae > Thiosymbion > Thiosymbion oneisti. The sequence continues at coordinate 11,902 of NZ_FLUY01000534.1, read as the reverse complement.
CTTCGCCATGTCCAACCTCCTCGACATTGTCGTCAATTTTCAAGCTACCCTTTTATCGTATTCGGAATCATAAACGGATTATTCCCTTTTGGGTCTGTGAAAATCTGCGTAATCTGCGTAATCTGCGGCTTGAATAAGATCTGTCGTCCGTGGTTACGGCCACGTCCGATCCCCGCAATCGAAATCTAAGGTCCCGTCCATGTCCGATCCCCGCTCGAGGCTCCAGACTCTGCTCCAGGAACGCATTCTGATTTTGGATGGCGCCATGGGCACCATGATCCAGCGTTACGGGCTCCGGGAGGCGGACTACCGTGGCGAACGCTTCGCGGATTGGCCGCGCGATCTGGCGGGCAATCTCGACCTGCTGTGCATCACCCAGCCTCGGATCATCCGGGAGATCCACCGGCAGTATCTGGAGGCGGGCGCCGATATCATCGAGACCAACAGCTTCAGCGCGACCACTATCGCCATGGCCGATTACGGCATGGAGGGGCTGGTCGGCGAGCTCAATATGGCCGCGGCGCGGATCGCCCGCGCCGCGGCGGACGAGTTCTCGACCGAGAACAGGCCCAGATTCGTGGCCGGCGCGCTGGGCCCCACCAACCGCACCTGCTCCATCTCGCCGGATGTCAATGATCCGGGGCTGCGTAACCTGGGCTTCGATGAGCTGGTAGCAGCCTATAGGCAGGCCGCCCGCGGCCTGATGGCAGGGGGAGCGGATATCCTGCTGATCGAGACGGTGTTCGATACCCTGAACGCCAAGGCGGCGATCTTTGCCTGCGAATGTGTGTTTGAGGAGGATGGCCGCTCGCTCCCCCTGATGATCTCCGGGACCATCACGGACCGCTCCGGCCGCACCCTGTCCGGGCAGACCACCGAGGCCTTCTATAATAGCCTGCGCCACGCCGGGCCCCTCTCCATCGGGCTGAACTGCGCCCTGGGTCCGGACCTGCTACGTCCCTATGTGGAGGAGCTGTCCCGGGTCGCCGAGTGCTGGGTCAGCGTATACCCAAACGCGGGCCTGCCCAATGAGTTCGGTGGGTATGATCTGGGTCCGGAGGATATGGCCGCACCGATCGCCGAATGGACGGATTCCGGCTTCCTCAATATTGTAGGGGGCTGCTGCGGCACCACCCCGGAACACATCCAGGCCATCGCCGCGGCGGTTGCAGGCAAGCCGCCGCGCGTACCAACCCGGCCCGAGCCCATCTGTCGGTTGGCTGGGCTGGAGCCGCTCAACTTCGACCGCACCCTGAATTTCGTCAACGTGGGGGAACGGGCGAACGTCACCGGCTCGGCCAAATTCAAGCGCCTCATCCTCGCCGAGCAGTACGACGAGGCCCTGGAGATCTGCCGTGCCCAGGTAGCGAACGGTGCCCAGCTGGTGGACGTGAACATGGATGAGGGCCTGCTGGACGGAGTAGCGGCGATGCGGCGTTTCCTCAATCTGATGGCCTCGGAGCCGGAGATCGCCCGCGTCCCCTGCATGATCGACTCCTCCAAGTGGACGGTCATCGAGGCCGGGCTCAAGTGCGTCCAGGGCAAGCCCATCGTCAACTCCATCTCCCTCAAGGAGGGAGAGGAACGCTTCATGGAACTGGCCCGGCGGTGCCGGCGCTACGGCGCCGCCGTGATCGTCATGGCCTTCGATGAGCAGGGCCAGGCGGACAACCTGGAACGCCGGATCCAGATCTGCGCCCGCGCCTATCGGATCCTCACCGAAGAGGTGGGCTTTCCCCCCGAGGACATCATCTTCGATCCCAATATCCTCACCATCGCCACCGGCATCGAGGACCACAACCACTATGGGGTGGATTTCATCGCGGCGGTGCGTTGGATCAAGGGCAACCTGCCCCACGCCCTCACTTCCGGCGGCCTGTCCAACGTCTCCTTCTCCTTTCGCGGCAACAACCCGGTCCGCGAGGCCATCCACGCCGTGTTCCTGTACCACGCCGTGGCGGCGGGGCTGGACATGGGCATCGTCAACGCCGGCCAGCTCGCGGTCTTCGACGACATCCCCACCGAGCTGCGGGACGCCGTGGAGGACGTCGTCCTCGACCGCCGACCGGATGCCACCGAACGACTAGTGGAGCTGGCGCCCAAGTACCAGGGCGACGGCGGCGGCATGCGACCCAAGGAAGATCGCCGGTGGCGCGATCAGCCGGTGGAGAAACGCCTGGAACATGCCCTGGTGCAGGGTATCACCGAGTACATCGACCAGGACACGGAGGAGGCCAGGGCCAAGGCCGGGCGCCCGCTGCAGGTCATCGAGGGCCCCCTGATGGACGGCATGAACCGAGTCGGCGACCTGTTCGGCGCCGGCAAGCTGTTCCTGCCCCAGGTGGTCAAGTCCGCCCGGGTCATGAAAAAGGCCGTGGCCTACCTGGAACCCTATCTGGAGACGGAGCAGGCCCAATGCGCGGCCCGGAGTCAAGGCAAGCTATTGCTCGCCACCGTCAAGGGAGACGTGCACGACATCGGCAAGAACATCGTGGGCCTGGTGCTCCAGTGCAACAACTACGAGGTCATCGATCTGGGCGTCATGGTCCCGACGGACGCTATCCTGGCGGCGGCACGCGAGCACCAGGTCGACATCCTCGGCCTGTCCGGCCTCATCACGCCATCCCTGGACGAGATGGTCCATGTCGCCCAGGAGCTGCAACGCCTGGGTCTCAAAATACCCTTGCTGATCGGCGGTGCCACTACCTCCAAGGCCCATACCGCGGTCAAGATCGCGCCCCGCTACGAGCACCCGGTGGTCTATGTGCCCGACGCCTCCCGGGCCGTGGGCGTGGTATCACGCCTGCTCTCTCCGGACACGCGCGCGGACTACGACCAGTCCGTCCGTGCCGAGTATGCCCAGCTACGCAGCCGCCACGCCGCCCAGGACCAGACCCGCAACCTGCTCCCCCTCGACCGCGCCCGGGCCAATCCGGTGCGGATCGACTGGAACAGCTACGCACCGCTGGTGCCAGCCGAGCCGGGGCTCCAGGTCTTCGAGGATATCCCGATCCGGGACCTCGTCCGCTACATCGACTGGACCTTTTTCTTCCACGCCTGGCAGCTCAAGGGACGTTACCCGCAGCTCCTGGACGACCCGGACAAGGGCAGAGAGGCACGCAGGCTCTACGACGACGCCCAGGCCATGCTCGAACACATCGTCAAGGAGAAACAGCTGCGGGCCACGGCCGTCATCGGGCTGTTCCCGGCCAATGCGGTGGGCGACGATGTCCTGGTCTTCAGCGACGAGGAACGGGTCGAGCCTCAGGCCATCTTCCACTTTCTGCGCAAACAGGGCCGTCAACCGGAGGGCAAGTACAACCACTGCCTCGCCGATTACATCGCCCCCCTGCACACCGGATTCGCCGACTACATCGGCGCCTTCGCCTGCACCGCGGGGCTGGGAATCGATGCCTCGGTCGCGGCCTACGAGGCGGACCATGACGACTACTCGGCCCTGATGCTCAAGGCCCTGGCGGACCGCTTGGCGGAGGCCCTGGCCGAGCTGCTGCACGAGCGGATACGCCGGCGCGCCTGGGGCTACGCACAAGACGAGGACCTAAGCAACCAGGACCTGATCGCGGAGCGCTACCAGGGTATCCGTCCCGCCCTGGGCTATCCGGCCTGTCCCGATCACACCGAGAAGGACACCTTGTGGCGCCTGCTCGAGGTGGAGCCGCGCACCGGCATCTGGCTGACCGAGTCCAAGGCCATGGTCCCCGCCGCCGCTGTGAGCGGGCTCTACTTCTCCCACCCGAATGCCCGCTACTTTGCCGTCGGCAAGCTGGGCAAGGACCAGATCCGGGACTATGCCGAACGCAAGGACCTGCCCCTGGCCGAGATCGAACGCTGGCTGGGGCCCAACCTGGCCTATGAGCCTGAGCCCGCGTAGGATGTTCGTAGGATGCGGTGAGAAGCCGCCAGGGACCTGCCTGCCGCCTATCGCTGCAGGCGGTGACGGGGAGGCAGGTGGCCGAACCGCATCACACAAATCACCAAAGTCACGAATCAAACCGCAAAGGCACGAAGGACATAAAGAAAAGTAGGTTGGGGTGAGCTTGCGAACCCCAACCTAAGTGCTACGTGGAGTGTTTAAGAATTGCCTGAAATATCCCGCTTCTTCGGCATCATCATTCGGATGTTTCTCGAGCCGGCCACGCGACATCATAGACCGCACATCCATGCCTATTATCAAGACAGAGTGGCGATCGTGGCAATCGATGCAATCGAACTTCTCGCTGGAGGTCTCCCTCGCCGCCAACAAAGGCTCGTGGAAGCCTGGACTGAGATCCACCAACATGAGTTGCTGGAAAGTTGGGACCAGCTCCAGGGTGGTCGGCCTCCTTTGCGGATCAAACCCTTGAGGTAACTCCCATGAATCATGCAATTCACCGCGTGACAGACTTCGAGATAGTCGGTCCATACTCGCTCAGGGTATCTTTCGAAGACGGGATGAGTCGGGGGATCGACCTGGAGCCATTGTTGGAAGGCGAGCTCTACGGTCCTCTGCGCGATCCGGACCTGTTCAAAGGCGTCCACATAGACTCGGAAGTCGGGACGCTCGTATGGCCGAATGGGGCGGATTTCGACCCGGCGACATTGTACGATTGGCCAAAGGTCGCGGAAGAACTCACCGCAATGGCGCAGGGCTGGAGGATGGCAACGGAGACCCCCGAGAAGGCCTAATCCAACCTATGAGCCCACGCAGAGCAGACCGTAGATGGGCACCTCCTAGCAGGCAGGCGCCGTGCCCAACATCCACATCTTCTCCCACCCGGACGCCCGCTATTTCACCGTCGACAAGCTGGGGAAAGACCAGATCCGGGACTACGCCGAACGCAAGGATCAACCTTTAAGCGAGACCGAACGCTGGTTGGGACCCAATCTGGCCCACGAACCCGACAGATATGAAAGCAATATATGAAAGATTGAAAATTGCGTTAATAATTGTTGCAGATGCCATCATTCCCTCAACAATTCTTGCGGTAACATATTATCTGACTGAATTGGCATCATATTTTCAAATAGGGAATGAGATATCGGCGACTGTGGCGCTTGTAGTGGGGGCTATTGGATCATTAGTGATATATATTTTTTTAATTGTTAATGAAATAAAATCGGTCAAGGTCAGGAACACTTCTGGATGGTGGGTTTGAATCAAGCAAACAAGATCCTCTATATCGAGCTGGTCGCTCTGGGTTCTTCCAACATGGCGAACATCAATCCCAGAGAAGCCTTCCGCATGGCGATTTACAAGCTCGCCGTTCAGGTTATTATGGTCATTATTGATGACCTTGATGCTGTAGCTGATTGAGAATGTAGATCGCCTTTGGCTTGAAGAAGCACAACGACGATATCAAGCCTATGTCGCAGGCGAGACAAAAGCAAAACCGGCGCAGGAGGTGTTTAATAAAGCTCGCCAGCGACTCCGTCAATGATGGTTGAGTTTCTTGTTCAACTGTTCCGGAGTGGTCCCGCTGCTAAGCTGTTGCTGAAGGCTTATCAGATTTCCCGCGAGCTTGAGCCGATTTCTGTCAAGTTCTTCGTTGGCACGCGCCTTCGCGGCTTGTTTCCGGTTGGCGACGATGTTTTTTTGACAAGGACAGGGAATTCCAACATCATATGCAGGGTTGGTTCCCGAGGCCGGTTTCTCCGTAAGCAGTCTAAGGGGACCAAATCGAGCGAGATCCTGCATCTCCAAGTTGGATTTTGCCCTTTCCCAAAGGGGGAGGACATCTCGCTGCTTCCGAGGCAAAGCCGTCTCCGAAGCTTTCACCTTTTGCTAACCGAGTAGGAAAGATCAATGGTTCCAAAGAACATGAGACTACCGCAACGGATCCTGTCTGTGATCGCACTCTTGGTATGCGTGTTTGCGTTGGCGCCGGCGCAAGCTACGCCGCCCCCGTTAACCGATTTGGCCAAGGGGTTGAACATCGACAAGAAGGCGATTTCCGTATCCGGAATCTCCTCGGGCGCCTTTATGGCGCACCAGTTCCATATCGCCCATTCAGAAAACATCATGGGCGCCGGGATCATGGCGGGGGGACCTTATTACTGTAGTCGGGGCAGCGTTCTACGCGCCACGAATAAATGTGCCTCGTTCGGGGTATTCGAGTCCATTTGCCGAGACTTCGAGAAGAAGGACCAAAGTCGGTGCAATAAAGACGACGGAACGCCGCAAAATGAGGCGCAAGTAAAGCAGCTGGCGCAGGAATCGTTCGCTGAGGCGAAGAAACAGAATCCGTCGATCAAGAAGAATGTCGAAAACGATAAGGTCTATCTCTTCAGCGGCAAACACGATGCGCTGGTACCGACCGGCGTGATGGATACTGTACACGATCTGTACACTGCCCCCGACAAGCTTGCCATGAAGAAAGAGAGGGTCAGGTACAACAAAGAATTCCCTGCTCGACACACCGTTGTGAGGGATAACTTCAATCGGCCGGAAGAAAAGACGGCCGTTGGTAAGTGCGCTATTCCACCCGAGCCGGTACCACCGATGGATGAGTACCCGTTCATCGACGATTGCCAGAAGGTCGCTCAACAAGAGATGGAGAAGGCTGCTTGTGAGAGCAATGACAGCGGGGCTTGCAAAGACCTTCGGGATACCGATCTGGCAGGGGCGATACTTAAACACATTTACGGGAAAGAGGCACTCGCCTCGGAGCGCGTCGCAACGAAAGAGGACCAGGTATTGGAATTCGACCAACGGCGCATCTTCAAGAAATTCTTCCCGGATGGATGGCGAAACAAGGCGGAAGATGCCTCTATGGCACACCGGGCTTATGTCTTCATCCCGAAGACCTGCAAGGAAGGGAAGAAATGCAAGCTGCACGTTGCCATCCATGGTTGCTTACAGGGCGGGAAAACCGACAACCGACCCGGGCATTCCGGAAACCTGTTTGCCAAGTTTGGCGGCTACAACGAGTGGGCGGAGACAAACGGCATCGTAGTCCTGTATCCGCAGGTGGAAAGACGGGAAGTTCCACCACCGCTCAACCCACAAGGATGCTGGGATTGGTGGGGACAGGACTATACGCACGAGAAGTACCATACTAAAGAAGGTCCCCAGATCCGAGCCGTGGCTGAAATGATCAATGTGCTCGTAGGCGAGGAGCTGCTCGAGGTGGCAGCGAAGTAGGGGTACTTGAAGGGTTCAAGATACCCGGGCGAGGCAGGGATGCCCCGCATGTTCGATCGGATAACCGATTGAATGGGAAGCGAAGTCGAGCATGCAGGTGTTGGCTTCGCGGGCTGAAAGATCCCAGGGAAGGGATCCTCCAGGATCCCTCAGGGGAAGGCGCTACAGGGACGTGAACGGAATACCGGCCAGGTACCCGGCAGAACGGGTAGCTGTTTTTCAAGAGAATTACCAAACATGTTAACCGGAAATGGAGAGATGACTTATGGCAACAACGCCTGAATCATTGCAGGATCTCGGCAAGTCCATTATGAGCATGGACATAACCAAGGGGGCCGATCGGTTTCTCGATGCGCTCGCTAAGCTGAAGGTGCCCGGCGTCGACATGGACGCATTGGTCGCCAGCCAGCGGGACAACCTAGAGGCCATGGGCAAAGCCAACCAAGCCGTTATGGAAGGGGTCACCGGGGTCGGAAAATGGCAGATGAAGATCCTGATGCAAACACTGGAGGAGATCTCAAAGACTGGCGGTTCGATGACCAAGATCGGCTCTCCGAAGGCTGTTGTAGGGGAGCAAACCGATATGGCTAAGCGTGCCTTTGAGACCGCAGTTACCAGTATGCGTGAGCTGGCGGATATTCTCAACACGGCCAATCAAACCGCTACCAAGGTGATAGTGGATCGGGTGCCAGACAGCTTGGACGAGGTCAAGGAGATACTCAAGGTCACGCAGTAACGTCGGCTCCCAGCCTATTTGTCGCCATCCAGCTACCTTCGGAAGATCGGTTCTCTTAGTAATCCAGCTTCCGATAGGTTGGCCTCCTGAATCGCCACGAGTCCTTGATTTAAGGATCTTGTGGCGGTTTTTTATTGGCAATTCAAGAGTAAGTAATGCCTGCATGCCGAGGCGATCGCTCGTGTCCATTTCCACGACCTTCTCGAACCGTTCCAGGGCGCCTTGGGCATCGTCCAGACGTAGCTTGAGGTATCCCGAGCCTTTCAATGCCCACAGCAGGAAGCGGGTCAGGGTCATGGATACTGGTACGGCACGCTCGAGATCGTCCTTGGATAGGGTACGCCAATTCGTACTTCATTGGCTTGGGGCTTAAGTTGCGGCTCGGCAAACAGAATCCGTAGGTTGCGTTAGCCGCGCGGGGAAACGCCTGGGGGGCACGACGCTGGGATCGGTTTTTCCATTTATGCTCAATCTGCCCCCTGGTTGCGGTTCAAATGAGGATCCGGCGACCGGAAACTCGTTTTCCACACAATCCATGTATGACGGGTATACTAACCCACTTTGGGAAACGTCGCGTCGGCGCCGTGTTGCAAGTACCGAGGCAATGCCATTAAGTTAGCTGCTGACCGCTTGTCGTGGTCGGTCAGGATGCGGAAGAGAAAACGACGAAGCGCGCGCATCGGCGCGAAACAGATCCCTCCCTTCGGTTCGGGATGACAATTTCGCGCGGATTCGCGTGATGCGTCGTTTCTCCTCTTGTTTGGCGACCGGTAACGCTTAACTTAACGGCATTGAGTACCAAGGGGATCACATTTGAGCGCACAGAAAAGAGCAGGCCGGTCGAGGAGGCTAGCGTTCCGGCTGATGCTATTTATCGCCTTGCTGGCAGTGACTACATCCGTGCTCGCGGCCCGGTTCCGGATCTCCGACATCCGGGTGGAAGGGCTGCAACGCATTGCTGCCGGGACCGTCTTCAATTATCTCCCGGTCCAGGTGGGGGACACGACGACGGACGCTGTCACCGCAGGCATCATCCGTGCCCTCTACGCCACGGGGTTCTTCAAGGATGTGCGGGTAGAGCGGGACGGGACAGTGTTGGTGGTGTGGGTACAGGAACGGCCGGCTATTGCCGAGATCAATATATCAGGAAACAGGAGCATCGATACTAAGGGACTGAAGGAGGGGCTCAAAGACATCGGACTTGCGGAGGGCCGGACGTTCGACCGCTCGCTCCTAGATCGGATCGAGCGGGAGCTCGAACGCCAATACTATGCCCTCGGGAGGTATGGGGTTGAGATTCAGTCCACGGTATCACCGCTGCAACGTAACCGGGTCGCTGTATCCATCGACATCGCCGAGGGCCTGACGGCCCGTATCAAACAGATCAATATCATCGGTAATGAGGACTTCGAGGAACGGGAATTGCTCGATCTGTTCAAGCTAAGCCGCACCCGATGGTATTCCTTCTATTCCAAGAACGATCAGTATTCCAAGCAGAAGCTCAGCGGGGATCTGGAGACCCTGCGCTCCTTCTACCTCGACCGCGGGTATATCAAGTTCGAGATCAAGTCGACCCAGGTCTCCATTAGCGCCGACAAGCAAGACATCTATATAACTATCGGTATCGATGAGGGCGACGTCTACAAGGTCAGTGACATGAAACTGGCCGGGGAGCCGTCGGTGCCGGTCAAGCAACTCTTCCCCTTGATCCACATGCGCCGCGGGGATGTCTTCTCCCGCAAGGTCACGATTGAAAGCGCGGAGCGCATCTCTAAAAAGCTGGGTAACGAAGGCTACGCCTTCGCCAACGTCAACACCATTCCCGAACTCGATGAGGAGACCAAGCAGGTTGCGGTGACCTTCTTCGTGGATCCAGGCAAACGTGTCTACGTCCGGCGCGTCAACACCAAGGGCAATACCCGAACGCGTGACGAGGTGTTGCGCCGCGAGGTCAGCCAGTTGGAGGCGGCCTGGTTCTCGTCGGAACTGGTTAGACAATCCCGAGAGCGCCTCCAACGGTTGGGCTATTTCGAGGAGGTGAATGTGGAGACGCCGGCGGTTCCCGGCTCGGCGGACCAGGTAGACGTGAACCTATCGGTCGTTGAGAAGGACTCGGGCAATCTACTCGCCGGTATCGGCTACTCTCAGTCCCAGGGCATTATCTTCAACACCAGCATCACCCAGAACAACTTCCTGGGCACCGGCAAGCAGGTCTCCTTTGCCTTTAACAACAGCCGTTCCAACCGCAATTACCGTCTCGCCTACACCAATCCCTATTACACGATAGACGGCATCAGTCGGGGCTTCGAGCTCTCCTATCGAGAAACGGATTACGAGAAGTTGAACAGCATCGACTACTTCACGGATGTGGGCGTCGCTGGCATGAACTTTGGTCTGCCGATTACGGATACCAGCCGCGCGGGTCTTGGCATCCGTTACCAGTACACCAAGTTCACCGCGGGGAATTCCCTGTTGGCGCAGACCTTCGAGACCGATTATGGTAATCAATTCAACGATTTTCTACTGACTGCGAGCTATACCAACGATTCGCGCGATCGGGCGATTTTCCCCACCAAGGGTAATTTCCAGTCCTTGCGAGCGGAGGTATCGGTGCCGGGCAGCGATTTGCAGTTTTTCCGGTTGACCTATACGCATCGCCGATACATCCCTTTGATCAGGCACTTTGTTTTATCCCTGGATGCGGATCTGGGTTATGGTAACGGGTTCGGCAGCACTAAGGACCTTCCCTTCTTCGAGCATTTCTTCGCCGGCGGTCCGGGATCGGTCAGAGGTTGGAAGGAGAACACCCTGGGCCCACGGGAGACTACCCTTGAGGAGAACCCAGCGGGCGGTAACGTAAAGATGGTCGGCAGCATAAAGCTCTTCGCACCGTCGCCCGTGGAGGGTGAGTTTGCCAAGACCCTGCGTCTCGGAGCCTTTTTCGATTTCGGCAACGTGTGGACCACGAGCAACCCGACGCTCTCCGATCAGGAACTCCTGACGCCCAGGGGATTCAGTCTGAGCGACATCCGCTATTCCGCTGGCCTGTCTCTGACCTGGATGTCACCCGTCGGTGCCCTGTCGGCCAGCATCGCCCGTCCATTCAACGACAAGGTCGAGGATAAGACCCAGATGTTCCAATTCAGTGTCGGGCAAAGATTCTGACCGGAGAGGGCGATCAAGTGAACACATCCGTTGGGACATTGATCGGTCTCGGCTTCTATCTCACGGGGGGCTTGCTGCCTGCCGCCGACTATGTCATCGCGGTGATCGACCCCACCCGCATCGTCGAACAGTCTCCCCAATATGAGGCAGCGCGCGCGCAATTAGAGGAGGAGGTCAACGATCGGGAGCAGAAGCTTGCCGAGCAGCAAAAGCGGCTTAGCGAGTTGCAGCAAAAGCTCGAGCGCGATGCGGCACTGATGAGCGAAGAGGAGCTGCAACGCCTACAGACCGACATCCGCAACCGGGGACGCAAGGTCAAGTACGCCCAAGCCGAATTTCGCGAAGATTTTTCCCTGCGCCAGAACGAGCTGCGCACCAAACTGGCCCGGCAGGTCGAGGAGGTGGTGGCGGAGCTGGCGCGCGAAGAAAACATCGATCTGATACTCAGCGAGGGTATGGTCTATGTCAGCAAGCGCATCGATATCTCCGATAAGATCATCATGCGATTAAAGGAGAAGTTCGAGGCAAGTAAGGGTCTTTAACCTACGTCTCGGGCTTTCAGGGTAGTGGCGATTAGGCTTCAGGAGCTGGCGGATCGTCTCGGTGTCGAGCTGCGCGGGGACGGCGAGCGGTACGTACAGCGGGTCGAGACCCTCAAACGGGCCGATGACGTCAGTCTATGCTTCTTCGGGGATCGTAAGTACCAAGCCGAGCTCAGGGCGACCGGCGCCGCGGCGGTGATCCTGGCGGAACCTTACGTGCCGCTCTGCCCGGTCGCGGCTCTGGTCAGCGCGAATCCCTACCTCACCTATGCCCGGGCGGTGCGGCTGCTGCATCCCGAGCCCGCCGTAACCGGCGGG
>NZ_FLUY01001416.1 GCF_900092655.1 Candidatus Thiosymbion oneisti | reverse complement strand
TAAGCCGCTGGAGCTGACCGATGGACTCGGGTAGCCCCGAGAGCTGGTTACCACCGAGATCAAATCTGGTGAGCCGCTGGAGCTGACCGATGGACTCGGGTAGCTCCGAAAGCCGGTTATCGCTGAGATCAAGGCGAGTAAGCTGCTGGAGCTGACCGATGGATTCGAGCAGCTCTGAGAGCTGGTTACCGCGTAGATTAAGGTGAGTGAGTTTCTGGAGCTGACTGATGGACTCGGGCAACTTC
>NZ_FLUY01000794.1 GCF_900092655.1 Candidatus Thiosymbion oneisti | reverse complement strand
ACATCAGGCCCATGCAGCAGCGGCTACGAGTTTCCGAGACACTCCGCGGCGCGGAGCTTCTGCGTTCCCACGCGGCGCGTGGGAAC
>NZ_FLUY01001624.1 GCF_900092655.1 Candidatus Thiosymbion oneisti | reverse complement strand
GGCGACGGCGCTTTCCCCTGGCCGCAACACCTTTGCTGGGGACGGATACCTTGCCAAATCCAAAGCGGCGGCAGGATCGTGCCACTTGCCGACCCCCGGCTTATGTCTCGCGCTGTAGGTTCCGGTAAGCATCGGGGTGAAGTGGCCGCCGCACTCCAAAACGTCCGGTGGAACCCTTCTATGATCGTTAGCAGTCCGGAATCCATAAAGAGCCATTTTTAAATGGTTAGCGTAGAGCGGTTCATTATGCCCCATTGCTCTATTTGATCCCCTCTCCCCGGCCTTCTCCCGGAGGGAGAGGGAGTGCAGCTTGTGGCGTGCCCAACACACTGCTAGTGGCGATGTTTCCATTTAAACCTTAACCACTACC
>NZ_FLUY01000292.1 GCF_900092655.1 Candidatus Thiosymbion oneisti | reverse complement strand
TGGTCGCCGTCATGGATACGATAATCCCGCACATCCCGCACGCCGCATAACAGAACCGTCTGGGGAAAGGCCTGGGGACGATCCGGGTAGCCGGCCCGGATCTGGCGCAGCAGCGAGATCAGGGTATCTCCCACCAGGCT
>NZ_FLUY01000073.1 GCF_900092655.1 Candidatus Thiosymbion oneisti | reverse complement strand
GAGGTAGTGGATAAATTCTAAATGCTGAAGTCTGCCAACCCCTCCCTCGTCATTCCGGCAGGGATTGCCGGAATCCAGG
>NZ_FLUY01000613.1 GCF_900092655.1 Candidatus Thiosymbion oneisti | reverse complement strand
ATACACGGGAATCACACCTGCCGGCTGTCCGGCGTTATCCGGTGCGGCCCAGAGGGCGTCTGCTCTGAGCGTTGCCGCCAGCTGGTGATGGG
>NZ_FLUY01000541.1 GCF_900092655.1 Candidatus Thiosymbion oneisti | reverse complement strand
TACGCCGCCCCTCTGGCTTGCTGAGAAGGCAAATTTGCGCAAAATATCCTAACCAGTCTGGAATCCATAAAGAGCCATATTCAAAAGCGATGCCGAGAACTTATCATTCAGGTATGTGATGCGGAAGATGTTCATATTCTGAAAGGAGTCGTA
>NZ_FLUY01000338.1 GCF_900092655.1 Candidatus Thiosymbion oneisti | reverse complement strand
CTGCAAACCCGCCGCCGCTTTGGATTTGGCGACGCCTCTATCCCCGGCAAAGGCGCTGCGGCCAGGGGAAAGCGCCGTCGCCGCGGCGCGTGTGGAGCTCGATGCCCAGGTTCTTGGCAAGCGCCGCTGGTATCCCCCGTCGCTGAGGTTCGATTCGGTCGCGCCGCTTTGCCGGCGCACTCCAAAGCAGGGCCGTAGGATGCGGTGAGCGCGGTAGAACCTTTAGGACGGCGCCATAGAGGAGACGCGAACCGCATCGATGGACTAACCGTATCGAAACGGAAGCCGTTGGTCTCCCCTCACCCGTTAGCACACTAGCCGGTAAGCTCTCCCCCTGCGGTGGAGATGGCAAATGACAACCAGAAAAACTAGTATGATTCGCCAGGGGACACATGGAGATCGGTGTAATGCTGGATCGGCTCGACCGCGGTGCAATCTCCGGCCGGCTGCGATCCGGTCGGGCATCCCGTCCCCACGCCCAGGAGCTGCCGGGGGCACCGCGCCGGGAACCCCGGCCAGCGGCGGTTCTGGTGCCTATGTTTCGATATCTGGAGGCCTGGCATCTGCTCTTCATCCGCCGTACCGAGTATCCGGGGGACCATCACAGCGGCCAGGTCGCCTTTCCCGGCGGTCAATGGGAGCCGGGGGATGCGGATGCCGCCGCGACGGCGCTGCGCGAGGCACGGGAAGAAATCGGGCTGGATCCCCGGCGGGTGGTGGTGCTGGGTGAGCTGCAACCGCTGCATACGGTGAGCAACTACCTGGTCACCCCCGTCGTGGGCGAGATCCCATGGCCGCTGGCGCTGAGGCCGGATCCGAGCGAGGTCGCGCGGGTGTTCGGTATCCCCCTGGCCTGGCTCGGGGATGCCGCCCACCGACGGGTGCTCACCTGGCCGGCGCCGGATCACCCCGAGGCCCGGGAGGTGGTCTTCTACGATGAGTTCGACCAGGAGCTGCTGTGGGGAGTGAGCGCACACATCACCGTGGATTTTCTGGCTAGGCTTACTCGGGCTTGAGCACCAAACCCATACTGCCCGCAGAGAAGATCACGAGTACCTCAGTGCCAAAGTACCGATAACATCGGTTCGGTTCTATCATTGAGAATTCTGTTTTGCCGCAAATGAACGCAAATGGACGCAAATCGAATCGGTTCCGATTTGCGTTCATTTGCGGCTAACTCCCCCGTGAAGATCCTGTTAGCTCAATATTATCGGTAGCTGGGATGTTGCGGCCATCTAGCCTGTGAAAACCGTTGGTCAGTGCAGATAACAACCGGCAAGAGAACCACGGATGAACACGGATGGAGACAAATCCGTGTTGATCCGTGTCGATCCGTGGTTCGATATAGTAAGGATTAGGTAGTTTATTAATCGAGAACGCCCCCTAGGCTTTCCGGTTTCAACCCTCTGTATGGCAAATGATATGACCGATTGTCCCGATCACCGCGGGCCGGCGTCGATTGCGCCCCTGGATGCCTGGTACGGCTCGACCCTGGGCCGGGAGCTGGCCGATCAGGAGGCCCGGTGCCTGGAACGCATGCTGCGGGACACCTTCGGCTATTATCTGCTCCAGGTGGGCGGGGGCACCGCCCTCTCGGAGGCGATCCAGGTCAGCCGCGTCCGCCGCCGCATTTTGCTCTTGCCGACTGCTGCCCCCTACTCCCTCGGATTACAAACGGTTGCCGTCCCTGAGCGGCTCCCCATTGCCGCCGATAGTGTGGATCTGGTGGTGCTTCCCCATACGCTGGAGTTCGCGGACGACGCCCGCCAGGTGCTGCGGGAGGCGGAGCGGGTACTGATCCCCGAGGGTCGGTTGGTGGTGTTCGGCTTCAACGCCTTGAGCTTGTGGGGTCTCTGGCGTCTGGTGCGACGCGGACAAGGCGGCCTACCCTGGTGCGGCAGGTTTCTGACCTCCTTCCGCATTTGTGACTGGCTGTCGCTGCTCGGCTTCGATATCGAGCTGCAAGAGACGATGATGTTCCGTCCCCCCTGGCGCCGCGCCCTGTTGCAGCAGTTCTCGTTTCTGGACACCCTGGGGCGGCGTTTCTGGCCGGTGTTCGGCGGTGTCTATGCCCTGCGGGCCGTCAAACGGGTATCCACCTTGACGCCGCTGCGGACCTCCTGGAAGAGCCGGCGGCCGGTGCTTGCCGCCGGGGCCGTGGAGCCCACCACGCGGGAGACCGCTACCCGCAGCGTCGGACTCGGTAAAACGGCGGCAGGGACCCGTGTCTGAGCCCGTGTCCGAACCAGTAGAGGTCTTCAGCGACGGGGCCTGCCAGGGCAATCCGGGCCCTGGTGGTTGGGGTGCGTTGCTGTGCTACGGTGCGCATGAGAAGGAGCTCTGGGGGGGAGAGGCCGGCACCACCAACAACCGCATGGAGCTGATGGCCGTGATCCGGGCCCTGGAAACCCTGCAGCGTCCCAGCCGGGTACGGGTCACTACTGACTCCCAATATGTGAAGCAAGGCGTTACGGCCTGGATGGCCCGCTGGAAGCGCAACGGCTGGCGCACCGCGGACCGCAAGCCGGTCAAGAACCGGGATCTGTGGGAGCGCCTGGATCAGGCGGTCGCGCGGCACCAGCTCGAGTGGCGCTGGGTACGGGGTCACGCCGGACATCCCCAAAACGAGCGGGCGGACCGGCTCGCCAAGCGCGGGATTCCCAAGGGTTGATGTGTCGTTCTTTATCGCAGATTACGGCGGGTTTCACAGCTAAGAAGCTGCCTGGTTAAAAGCAATCCTGAATGATTCGGCGCGGTTTGGGGGACCGGACGTGTTGCGTTTCGACGCCCAACGGCTCATTGATCGACGGCCAGGTCCGTACCAGCGTCTCAACGCAACCTACACCCAGATTACCCCCGCGCGGCCTGTACGCGCGGCCTCGCGTTAAGTGTAGGTTGGGTTAGGCGCACGGTTCGATCCCGAAGCCCAGTGACAGGGCTGAACGCGCCCTAACCCAACACGCCGGACTGGTCCCGACGCAGGAGGGATCTTTTCCCACAACCAACGCCAAATAACCCAGGACTGCGCCCGGACCGGCACGGCGCCGAACGCGGCGTAACGTAACCCGACGCGAGGATCCGTTTTAACCAGGCAGCTTCTTAAAATCCAACCACTACCGTGAGCGGCATGGCTCACCCTTCCTCCTTACGCTTTTTGTAGTTTCTCCAGTACGCCTTGGCCTGGGCGATATCGCGCTGTTGGCGCTGCTTCGTCCCGCTAACAAGTAGGATCACGAGTTGCCGGCCATCCTGGCCGAAATACACCCGGTATCCAGGTCCGTAGGGCGGGAAAGGCCAGGGATGGCCGCATCCCGTCGATCAAAGGCAGGGACGGCCGTCATCCGCCATCCCCTCCGCGGCGCGGAGCTTCCACGTTCCCACGCGGCGCGTAGGAACGAGAAAAAATCCAACCACTACCGTGAAGGGAAACAAACTGCATCGCCGAAACCGACAGCCAGCTGCGGGACAGCCCGGATCGGATTGAGTATAGGAAGATCGATCCGGGGCAATCACTCCCGGCAGAAACGCTCCAGCCGGCGGGAACCGGTTTGGACCTCTTCACCGGAGGGGAGGCGCCCGTCCGGTCTCCGCAGCCAGGCCGCGATGTCGGCCATCACGCGCCCGCCCTGCAGGTCGCGGGTCAACATGTGCCAGCCCTCCCGGTAAAGCAGGATACGGATGTCCCGCCGATCCGCCGGTATCCGGTCCAACAGGGTGCAGAAGGCGCCGTTCGGGATGATCTCGTCATGCTCCCCATAAAGTACCAGGGTCGGCCCAGGCAGTCGCCCGGCCCTGGTCATCGCCAGATCCATGAGGTTCGTGACCCCCCACAGGGCATCGACTCGAGTCCCCCTGATGACGAGCGGATCGGCGCGGTAGGCGCGGAGCATGTCGGTATTGTCCGACGGCCGAATCCCGAGTCCGCTGCCGGTCAGCTCGAGGAAGGGAAGCGTGTAGGCTACCAGCTTGAGCGCCCAGCGCTGAATCGGGTGCATGGTAGCGCGGGACCAGATTGCCGGTGCCATTAGCACGATGCCATCCGCTTCCGTATCTGCCTGCGCCACAGCGGCCATGATCACCGCGCCGCCCATGCTCTCTCCGAGCAGAAACAAGGGGAGCCCCGGATAGCGCTCCCGCAGCAGCTTGGTCAGCGTCTTCAAATCGGCGATCAAGCGTTCCTCTCCACCCCAGCGCCCGCGCTGGGCAGTGGCGCCGAAGCCGCGTTGGTCGTAGGCGAAGGTCAGTACACCCTGGGTTGCCAGGTAGGGACCCAGGGTCGTGAAGGCGTTGCTGTAGTCGTTAAAGCCGTGGAGCGCGAGCACCAGGGCCTGCGGCCGTTCGACGGCGTCCCAACGCCGCAAGGGTAGGCGGTAGCCGTCGGCCATGATCGCCGCCTTGACGCCGAGGCGGGCCTGGCCTGATACGCCGGCAGATTCCTGCTGCTGCGGCGAGGTGCAGCCGGTAATCAAGGCGGCGATAATGAGGTAGATGATCGGATGCCCCATCCAGCATAATCGTGATGCGGCTTTTGCCTTTGGCTTCCTCCTGTAATCTGGCAAGGTGCGGGATCTCCTTAGCGCGCTTTGCTTGTGAGAAGTCGTACTCGTCACGCATAGTGCTTGGCCTCTTTCCGAGTTGATTTGCGGGCGGAGATGAGGCGGATGCACGCTTCGCCCTTCAGTGTATACACGACTTCCTGGAATTCGGGCTCTCCGATGGGCGTATGCGGATTCGGTTCGCTTGCAAGACGACTATGGCACCATCAAGAAGCTCACGATGATACCGTTCGAGTACCAGCAAGCAATATTTCCCCTGCTCCCTGGCGCGAATGTCTACCAGGCGGACGATGCCGTTGTGCAGCTGCCCCTTGACGATGGCCAACTCTCCGAAGTCCTTGTCCAAAGTAATCAAGATCCGTTGTCTCGGCAAGCAAGGGCTATGATCTCCTCATCTCTCATGCGTTGTTTCCTCATATCCCCGAACCCTTGCCATGCTGGTGCAATCCTCGACATCCTTTTCGGGCCGCGGGATCAAGGGCCCTACCCGACCGCCGGAATCAAGTTTTCAGCGGCGTAGTTGAGGAACAACAGTATGCCGAGCAGCAGAAAGAAATAGAGGATCAGCAGGCTGTAGGCCGGCCGCCACAGAGGCCCGCGCTCGAACAAGCCGCTGCCGCCCAGGGTATACCTGCGGATGGTCTGTGCGTCTCCGTCCGGGTTGCTCCCACCGGAGCGAACGGAGAAGCGGAACCCCGTTGAACCGCCGGCGCTTCCGGCACGGATCCGCACCAGGCTGATGGCGAAGGTCACCGCGACCGCAACCAGTAAGCCGGTGAAGTTCCACCACATCCAGAACACATCCGGGAGAAAAATCCACAGGTAGAGATTAAAGGCGACGCCGCTGATGATACCTGCGAACATGCCCACCGCCGTCGCCTTGCGCGAGAGTACGCCCACCAGAAAGGCAGCCAGGATGGGCCCGTAGAAGGCCGAGCCGATCTTATTGATACTCTCGATGATGGTATCCGAGATGCCGCCGACCATGAATGCAAAGCCGGTGATGACCAGGCCCCAGAAGACGGTCGTGACCTTGCTGAGCAACAGGATGCGTCGCTCGGCGAGGGTGCGGCCCCGCTCGACGAAATCGCGCATGGTGGCGGCGGACAGGGAGTTCAGTGCCGAGTCGAGGCTGGACATGGAGGCGGCCAGCAGAGCGGAGATGAGCAGCCCGCGAATGCCGACGGGGAGCTCGTGGAGGACGAATGCCGGAACCAGAAAATCGTATTTCTGCCCCTCCAGAGACTGCTGGAGATCCGGTGAGACCATAAAGGCCGCCCCCAGCGTGAGCCCCATGATGACGTAGCCAAGGGTCAGGGGAAAGCGGGCGAAGCCGTTGAGATAGAGGGAGCGGCGGGTGTCGGCGACACTCGATGCCGAGAGCTCGCGTTGAACCTGGCTCTGATCGGCGCCGTAGTAAGACATGTAGAGAAAAAACCCGCCCACCAGAAAGCCCCAGAAAGGCGCCGCGGACTCCCCGGACAGACCCCAGGCCGGATCGAGGGCCTGCCAGCGTTGTGCGGGGATGAGCGAAAACACCGAGTCCATGCCGTCCAGGTGCTCCAATGCGAAGCCGATGATGATGAATACCCCGGCAAGCAGGATGAGGCTCTGGACCACGTCGGAGTAGATGACCCCCCTGATACCGCCGATGGTGTCGTAGATCAGGGTGATCAGCCCCATGGTCAGGATGGTGATCCACAGCTCCAGATCCAGAATCACGGCCAGCACCAGGCCGCTGGCGTACAGACCCACACCGGTGCCGAGGGCGCGGCTGAGGAGGAAGACGGCACTGAGGAGATAGCGGACGGAGGGCCCGAAGCGATGCTCCAGATATTCATAGACACTGATCAGCCCGAGTTGGCGGAAGAAGGGGAGCAACAACATGGCCACGCCGATCATGGCCAGGGGTACCGCGAGCTCATACTGTAGCCAGGTGAGCCCGCCGCCGGGCTTTAGGGCGACGAAGGCCGGGATCGAGATGAAGCTGATGGCCGAGGTCTGGGTCGCCATGGTGGACAACCCGATGGCCCACCAGGGTAGGTTGCGCCCGCCCACATAGTAGTCTGCTTGGGACTTCTGGCCCCTGGCCAGGAATAGGCTCAGACCGATCATGGCGGCGGCATAGAAGGTGACGATTGTCCAGTCGAGTGAAGTCATGCTGGATATCCTGTCGCCCGGTCAGGACCGGATGGCGGTTGCTGAGGCTCTTCGCGCATTATAGCCAGCCCGGGCGAGTGCCCGGTCGCCCTGAACTCCCGATGCAGCCACCGGAGAGAGATGGCGGATCCATGGAACCGAGTGATAGAAAGGGACTAAATTTCTTCTATATATTCTTCTTTGCGCTTCCCCAAGTGTCGCCCGGGGATGTCATGACGGCACACAAGCTTGTCACCTACTTCAACAGTTTTTGCATCAACCATATTCTCCTTACCAAAGAATCGCACGCTATCAGAAAATTGCACCGTACTTGAAAGCACCTGATTACCGCATGTGCACTGGACCTGGAGCAACTCCCGGCGTTCAATTTTAACCCTTCCTACCGAGATAACCCGCATCCCTTCACGAGAATAGACGGGAATTTTATCACCTGCTTTCAATTCACTCAAATAGCATGTTTCGCCTTCCTCCAGTAATAAATACTGATGGAATGCTCCTGCATTAACTCTAAATGGTCTGGCAGGATAGGTAGCAGTAGGCACACTTTCGGATAAGGATAACAAATAGCCGTATCCAGTATCACCGACGAACACGCCCTCCGTTGGGGCAAGCGCATCAACAAAATCGATGCAGACCCTTAACCCTTCTCCCATTGGTTTAATGTGAGTTACATCACAGTATTCTATGGTTTCCATCATTTTTATACCCATAATCCGAACGACTCTACATATTCTTTCATAGCTCTTTTCTCGTGTACCGCTGCCACTCGGTCAGAAATAAGCCGTATCGCTGAACCTCTATCCTTATGGACTGCAACGCAATGCCATCCGGTCGACAAACAAGAGGAGAAACGACGAAGCACGCGAATCCGCGCGAATGGATGCGCGCCGATTCGCGCGCTTCGTGGTTTTCTCTTCCGCATCCTGATCGACCACGACCAGCGGTCAGCAGCTAACTTAATGGCATCGGACTGCAACGAGAAGGTGTTGTTTTTCAGATAAGCCAATTGTTACGTACCTCTCTTCCATTTCTGCGTTCAACGGATCCGGAACAGAAAGAGGATCCGATAGAAGAGTACTGGCTTCCTCAAAAATTATATCAGCCATCTCCGAAAACATAGTTTAAATCAATCTCGACTTCTTCAAATGGTGGTATCCCTGCTTTGTCAAAAGGTTTTTCAACCCTATACTCTACAGAAAGGGTAACACGATATTTTTCGTCAACAAGTTCATAAGCAATCAGCGCCTTATCTTCTGGAGAAATGACCCAATAATACGAAACTTTGTTACGTTGCAATAACATAAAGTTATGAAATAAATCTTTCCTTTCATGTCCCGGTGAAGTAATCTCACAAACCCAATCCGGTATAACCTTCATAACCCCTATAGGTCTATGGGGTACATGTTCTTTGCGCCATCCTGCCAAATCATGGCTGGGACATTGATGTTCATTATACCTGACACTAATCTCAGGCATGATCCACCATCCCCCTCGACCATCTTTTCGCTTAAATAACGAAACTTCATCAGAAATGCCTGATTGGACCAATGCATGCTCGGAACGAGCCATAGGGCGCTTAACAATCTCGCCATTGATCAGCTCAACACGCTCATCTTCGGATTGCACCAAATCATCTACGGTTTTTAATTTTTTTGCTTTCAAAATGCCTCCAAAACCAAATTAGATCACGCGCATACATTATTGCGTCAGCCCATGTAGGATGCGGTGAGTAACACAAACCGCATCGATGCGGTTCGCTGCGCTCACCACATCCTACACGAGCTCATCACCTCGTAGGCAGCCACACCGATAACGAACAGGGCGACAAGCTGCTGCATGCGCTCGACGGTCCAGCCGCGGCGGTGGTCGAAATTCAGGCCCGAGAACAGGTCCCCACCACAATAAGAAGGCACGGCGTGCACAGCAGCATACGCGGTGATCCAAGGAGTATTCTCAAGGGAGACAAGAACGGAACAGGGGGTAGTCTATGGTCAGGCTCCTGGCTGGGCGTTGGGTTGAGGAGAATCCTGGCTCAGTAGGAAGATCGATCAAACAAGATGGGTGTCCTTTTATTGTTTATTGCGGAACTTGACAGTAACTCCTTCCTGGTAGATGATTGCACGGTCCTTGACATAAAAGCAACCTCTCCCCTAGATTTCAATAAATTGGAGTAATGTATGCGAGTTAAAGATAAATATATCAATCCATTTACGGATTTTGGGTTCAAGAAGTTATTCGGCATAGAACCAAACAAAGATATTCTTATAGATTTTCTTAATGAACTGTTACGTAAAGATGAAGGGGAAATCAAGGATATTACTTACTTATCGAAAGAACAACTTGGGAGAACCATTGATGATAGAAAAGCTATTTTTGATATCTATTGCGAAAATGAACAGGGTGAAAAGTTTATCGTCGAACTACAGAAAGCAAAGCAGAATTATTTTAAAGACAGAAGCATTTACTATTCGACATTTCCAATTCAGAGTCAAGCTGAAAGGGGTGATTGGAATTTTGAATTGAAGTCAGTCTACACTATAGGGATACTGGATTTTGTATTCGACGAAAATAAGGGCTGTAGCCAAGTCTTTCACCATGAAGTGCAATTGTTCGATAAGAGTGTACAAGAGGTTTTCTATAATAAATTAACCTATATTTATCTCGAAATGCCGAAATTTTCCAAAACAATCGATGAATTGGAAACATATTTCGATAAATGGCTTTATGTGCTGAAAAATCTTAAAGATTTAACAGAAAAACCTGCAAAGTTACGGGAAAAAATCTTTAACAAGCTTTTTGAACAAGCAGAAATTGCAAATTTTAATGATGAAGAATATAGTGAATATGAAGAGAGTTTAAAGGCGTATCGCGATTTGAAAAACTCAATCGATACAGCAAGAGAAGAAGGCCGAGAAGAAGAGAAAATTACAATAGCCGGAAAATTGAAACAACAAAATGTACCCCTTGAGACCATTTCTCAAAGTACTGGCTTACAAATAGAAGAAATCAAGAAATTATAACCCCGAAAATGGACTTGATTACACAAATTGTAACTATTCAGATCCCCCCTCTAAATCCTGTTCTCGAAAACGAGAAATCACCCCCGCACCTGATTTCACCTGCCCTTGTCTCGACTCACGAAAGAGCAGTGGCACCACATTCTCGAAATGGGACGCAAAGTGTACCCTCCAATGACTCGAAGACCCATTGTTTTGGCACAGCGCCGGGCAGCCAAGTCATCGATAATCACTCGGTCGGCGCCATGGCATCGCGCATTGGCAATCAATTGAGCCCGCGTAGGGCGGATAAGCTTGCGCCATCCGCCGTATGCCAGCCACATCTGTCGGGTGGCGGCCATCCCTGGTC
>NZ_FLUY01000818.1 GCF_900092655.1 Candidatus Thiosymbion oneisti | reverse complement strand
CCCAGCCAAACCAGCGCTTGAGGGTACCGAAGGGGTGTTCGACCAAACCGGCGCGCTGGCGCATTCGTGTGGCCCCCGGTTCAGC
>NZ_FLUY01000190.1 GCF_900092655.1 Candidatus Thiosymbion oneisti | reverse complement strand
ATCCGGTGCGGCCCGGAAGGCGTCTGCTCTGAGCGTTGCCGCCAGCTGGTGATGGGGTCCGTAAGCCGTCTGAAAGACGGCGGTCCCAGCCGGCC
>NZ_FLUY01001380.1 GCF_900092655.1 Candidatus Thiosymbion oneisti | reverse complement strand
GTACCGCAAGAGTCTGGCCATCGATAAGGAACTGGGGCACAAGGAAGGCATGGCCAACCAGTACGGCAACCTGGGCATCCTCTATCAAACCCGCGGCGAGCTGGACCGGGCCGAATCCATGTACCGCAAGAGCCTGGCTCTCAATGAGGAGCTGGGGCACAAAGAGCATATGGCCGCTGTCTACGGCAACCTGGGCAACGTCTATCGAATCCGCGGCGAGCTGGATCAGGCCGAATCCATGTACCGCAAGGGCATGGCCATCGATAAGGAACTGGAGCGCAAGGAGGGCATGGCCGCTAAATATGGCAACCTGGGCATCCTTTATCAGATCCGCGGCGATCTGGCACAGGCCGAATCCATGTACCGCAAGAGTCTGGCCATCGATAAGGAACTGGGGCGCAAGGCGGGCATGGCCAACCAGTACGGCAACCTGGGCAATCTCTATCAAACCCGCGGCGAGCTGGATCAGGCCGAATCCATGTACCGCAAGGGCCTGGCCATCGACGAGGAGCTGGGGCGCAAGGCGGGCATGGCCGTTAAATATGGCAACCTGGGCATCCTCTATAAAACCCGCGGCGAGCTGGACCGGGCCGAGTCCATGTACCGCAAGAGTCTGACGCTCTTCCAGGATATTGGCGCTAAGCCGCAAGTGGAACAGGTCCAGGGCTGGTTGGAACAGCTGAGATCGGATCAGCCGGGGAAATGACCCAGGACCCTCGATGAAGGAAACCCAAACCCGGCCATGAGCGGCAGCTATGATGCCTCTGCCATCGAGGTCCTGAGCGGGCTCGACCCGGTACGCAGGCGTCCGGGTATGTATACGGATACCACCCGGCCCAACCATCTGGCCCAGGAGGTGATCGACAACAGTGTGGACGAGGCCATCGCCGGCTTTGCCCGCAGGCTCGAGGTGGTACTCTTCGCCGACGGCTCTCTGCAGGTCAGAGACGATGGTCGCGGCATGCCGGTGGATCTGCACCCCCAGCAGGGCCTGCCCGGCGTCGAGGTGATCCTCACCAAGCTGCACGCCGGGGGCAAGTTTTCTACCGCCAGCTACCGGTTTTCCGGGGGCCTGCACGGCGTTGGGGTCTCGGTGGTGAACGCCCTTTCCAGGCGTCTGGAGGTCCGGATCCGGCGCGACGGTAAGGAGTACCGGATGGCCTTCGCCCAGGGTGACAAGATCTCGGCGCTGGAAACAATCGGCGACGTCAGACGCACCGATACCGGTACTACTCTGCGTTTCTGGCCGGATGAAGGGTATTTCGATAGCCCCAAATTCTCCCGGTCGCCGCTGAAGCATCTGTTGCGGGCGAAGGCGGTGCTCTGTCCCGGACTCGAGATCGGTTTCCGTGACGAGACCACCGGTGAGGAGCAGACCTGGTGTTACCAGGATGGCCTCAAGGATTACTTGAGCCAGTCCCTCGCCGGTCTCGCAACCATCCCCGCCGATCCCTTTGTCGGCAACCTGGAGGGGACCAATGAGGCCGCGAGCTGGGCCTTGGTCTGGCTGCCGGAGGATGGCGATCCGGTCACCGAGAGCTACGTGAATCTGATCCCTACGGTCCAGGGCGGCACCCATGTCAATGGTCTGCGGACCGGGCTCACGGAGGCGGTGCGGGAGTTTTGCGAATTTCGCAACCTGCTCCCGCGGGGGGTCAAGCTGACCCCGGAAGATGTCTGGGCGCGTTGCAGCTATATCCTGTCGATAAAGCTGCTGGACCCTCAGTTTTCCGGCCAGACCAAGGAGCGGCTCTCGTCTCGGGAGTGTGCCGCCTTTGTCTCCGGCGTGGTGAAAGACGCCTTCAGCCTGTGGCTCAATCGGAATGTGGCCGAGGCGGAGCGTATCGCCGAGCTCGCGATCGGCGCCGCCCAAGCCAGGCTGCGGGCCGGGCGCAAGGTGACGCGCAAGAAGGTCTCCCAGGGGCCGGCCCTGCCCGGCAAGCTGGCGGATTGTACCTCCACCGATCCCGAGCAAAGCGAGCTCTTTCTGGTGGAAGGCGACTCCGCCGGGGGCTCGGCCAAGCAGGCCCGGGATCGGGAGTTTCAGGCCATCATGCCCCTGCGCGGTAAGATCCTGAATACCTGGGAGGTCGACCCCGCCGAGGTCTTGGGCTCACAAGAGGTACATGACATCGCCGTTGCCATCGGCGTGGACCCGGGCAGCAGTGATCTCTCACGGCTGCGGTTCGGCAAGATTTGTGTCCTGGCCGACGCGGACTCGGATGGTGCCCATATCGCGACCCTCTTGTGCGCCCTGTTTCTAAAGCATTTTCCGAGCCTGGTAGAAAAGGGACATCTCTATGTGGCGATGCCGCCGCTGTACCGTATCGACGTAGGCAAACAGATCTTTTATGCCCTGGACGATGCCGAGCGGCAGGGCGTGCTGGATCGCATCGAGGCGGAGAAGCTCAGGGGCAAGGTCAGCGTGCAGCGCTTCAAGGGGCTCGGCGAGATGAACCCCATGCAGCTGCGGGAGACCACCATCCATCCCGATACCCGGCGCCTGGTCCAGCTCACGGTGGAGGAGCGGGAAGCAAGCAATTCCTTGATGGACATGCTGCTGGTCAAGAAACGGGCGGCAGACCGGCGCGGCTGGTTGCAGGAGAAGGGAGACTTGGCCGAGGTTTGAGCGGGCTTGTGTACGAGATGGGCGATTCTATTTGAATTCAGGCCATATTCCACCCTTTCAGGCGATGAAGAACTGGTACCAAAAACAGCCAAATCTGTTCAAAAATAAGGTCTATAACCCTGCGGGATTTGACACCCCAGTAAAGAGCTATTCTCTGTTCCAAGCCAGAAATGAGCGATTCTATGCAGATTGTCATTCCGATGTCAGGCTTTGGTGAGAGATTTCGCCGTGCAGGATATTCCGTTCCAAAGCCGCTCATCGAAATCGAGGACAAGCCAGTTATTGCGCATATTATTGATATGTTTCCTGGTGAAAGTAACTTCATCTTTGTCTGTAATCAGGAGCATCTGAATAAACCTGCATACCGCATGGAAGCAATCCTAAAAGAGTACTGCTCAAGTGGGCGTATAGTCGGCATTCCACCGCACAAGCTCGGTCCGGTTTATGCCGTTCGCCAGATTGAAGATATGCTTGATCAAACTCGACCAGTAATCGTGAATTACTGCGATTTCACATGTTATTGGGACTGGGGACATTTTAAGCAATTCGTGCGTGATGTCGAGTGTGTCGGCGCAATTCCGGCGTACCAGGGTTTTCACCCGCATTCCTTTGGCAACACGAACTACGCCTACATGAGAGAAACAGGCGGCTGGGTTCAAGATATTCAGGAAAAGCAGCCATATACAAGTAATCGGATGCAGGAGTATGCATCCAGTGGAACCTACTACTTCGCGACCGCACGGATCATGAGCGAGGCATTTCGTTCGGCAATGGAGCAGGATTTGAATGTAGGGGGAGAGTACTACGTCAGTCTCGCGTATAGGCCGCTGCTTGCCAACAAACAACCTGTGGCCGTTTATCCGCTTCAGCACTTCATGCAGTGGGGAACGCCGGAAGATGTTGCCGAGTACAACATGTGGTCCAGAGCTTTCCGGCAGTTGGTGGCTACCACTGTGGTCAAGTCTCAAACCATGGGTACTGTGATCGTACCAATGGCCGGTCTCGGTCAGCGTTTTGCCGCTGGGGGCTACTCGCTAACCAAACCCCTGATACCTGTTTCCGGACAACCCATGGTCGCTCAGGCAACACATGACTTGCCACCTGCCGAACAGCATGTCTTTGTGCTAAGGTCCGATATGCAAGGCCATCGGGAAGTAACGACTGAACTGACACGACTCTATCCCAAAGCGATCATCAAAACGATCAATCAGGTAACTGAGGGGCAGGCATGCACGGCCTTGATCGGTTTGGATGCCATAGCCGAGGAACTGGGGGACGTACCGGGCCCGATCACAATTGGGACCTGTGATAATGGTGCCTTGTATGACCTTACGGCCTTCCGAAGTTTAGTCGGCGACCCGGATGTAGACGTCATCGTATGGGGAGTCCGTGGCTACCCCAATGCGATACGTCACCCGAAGATGTATGGATGGATCAATGCCAAAGCTGGAGTGATCCGTTCCATCTCAGTCAAAACCCCTCTCGATAGCCCGACTTCCGATCCGATTGTCCTTGGGACATTCACATTTCGTCGTGCAGAAGATTTCCGCCGAGTAGTGGAACGGCTCATCGACCGTGATGGACACATTAACGGTGAGTTTTATATCGATTCATGTATCAACGATGCGATCGCGCTCGGGATGAATTGCCGTTTGTTTGAAGTCGACAGTTACTTGTGCTGGGGTACTCCTAATGACCTACTCACTTTCGAATATTGGCAGTCATGTTTTCACAAATGGGAATGCCATCCTTATGGGCTGGAAAAGGATGCACGAGTATCCCAGAATGCTATCGATCTTCTCAAGTTTAGATATAGAGCTACACGTCCGGCTCTGCCGGCATTAATGAAGTAATGAAATTGACTTCTGGGTTTTTTCGCTACCTGTTTGTCGGGATTGGCTCAAATATAATCAACTTCTTTACCTGCTATTGCAGCATTTCGATATTTCATTCTTGTATAGTTGGAAAAAATAAGGGCGTCACATAGGAGATTGTCGTGATGACAAATAAGTTTGGCTTTCTTTCGAAGCTTGATTTTATGCAAGACCTAGCCTCGGTATTTATCGCCGGCATCAATCCGGCGATCATTCATAATCTGGAAAAATACTATGCCTTAAAGAAAGTCCACTACCTTTCTGCAATTGAAGACATAGAGGGGGATTATCTTGAGTTCGGTGTTTTTACTGGCAGCTCGTTTTGTCACTCTATTAGATGCTGTAAAAAATTAGCCAAGATAGCTCCAAAGATTTCAAGCACGAAATTTTACGGATTTGATTCGTTTGCCGGGTTCGGTGACCTGACGGAGGAGGACAAACACCCCTTCTACACCGATGAAAATTTTTCCACAAGTTCATCCAATGTCAATCGCAGAGTTCGGCGGGTTGCCGCAGGACTTGATTTCAAACTGATTCCGGGTTTCTTTAGTGAGTCATTGAAAAATGGTGCGTCTCATTTGGACATCACTAAGTCACGCGTGATCTTTATTGATAGTGACACATACTCCAGCGCATATGACGCCCTTACTTTTTGTATTCCAACTATACAAGCAGGCACCTTCATTATTCTTGATGACTATTATTCCTATCGGGGCGCTGAGTCACGCGGCGTTGCACGGGCTTTTAATGAATTTGTTTCCAAATCCGGAGTAAAAGTACGGCAGGTATTTACCTATGGTATGGGCGGTGTGGTTTTCGTGGTATCCGAGGTAATCCGATGAAACTTTCCCTTGCCATCCCCTGCTACAACGAAGCAACAAACTTACCTTTGCTGCTTGACCGCTGCATGGCCTTAGACTCCGGCAGCGATATTGAAGTGATATTGGTTGACAATGGTTCGACAGACAAATCATTGGAAGTATTGTCAAAACTACTTCCAAGATATTCGAACTGTCGGACCGTTCGCGTCGAGACGAACCAAGGCTATGGATTTGGAATTCTGTCAGGTCTAAGGGCTGCCAGAGGTGATATTATGGGTTGGACACATGCTGACATGCAGACCGACCCTCAAGATGCGCAAAAAGGTCTGGAGCTTTTTGATCGGCACGGGGATGGCATCTTTGTGAAAGGGCGACGCTATGGTCGGCCCATCATGGATGTAGTGTTCACTGTCGGCATGAGTGCATTTGAGACACTCTTGTTGGCACGGCCCATGTGGGATATCAATGCCCAGCCGACGATGTTTTCTCGTAGGTTTTTTGAGACCTGGCAATCCCCGCCGCACGACTTTTCGCTGGATTTGTACGCCTACTATCAGGCCAAAATGCACGAACTTAAAGTGCATCGTTTTCCGGTCAAGTTCGGCGAGCGGGCCCATGGCGTTTCACACTGGAATGTCAACTGGGCGGCCAAGTGGAAGTTCATTCGCAGAACAGTGGACTTCAGTCTTCAATTGAAAAAGAACATGGTAGTGGTTAATATTTGAATGATTTGTTGGGCACGCCACACGCAGCACCCCCTCTCCCTCCGGGAGAGGATCGAGGAGAGTGAATCAAATCAAGCAACGGGGCATAATGAACCCTTCTACGCTAACCATTTAAAAATGGCTCTTTATGGATTCCGGACTGCTTTGGAGTGCGCCGGCAAAGCGGCGCGTCCGAATCAAACCTCGACAGCGGGGATACCAGCGGCGGTTGCCGGGAATCTGGGCACTTAAGGTTTCACCCGCGCCGCGGCGACGGCGCTTTCCCCTGGCCGCAAAGCCTGTGTTGGAGACGGACGCATCGCCAAATCCAAAGCGGCGGTGGGCCAGTGTTCCATGCCAACGCTGTGGTTACATCGGGTATCGCGGATTCCGGTAGGTCCTGAAGTCAGGGTGCCGCCGCACTCCAGAACCTCCGGTAGTACCTTCCATGATCGTGAACAGTCCGGAATCCATAAAGAGCCTTAAAAATTTACCACTACCAGATCGCGCCAGAGAAGATGCGTCCAAAGGGAGACTGTATTTGGATGATAGGGGATAATTCCGTAACTGATATACGCGGAGGGCGGGAAAAGATCAGCGCGGTTACTTGCAGAAGATTCATGAAGGCACCCCTCTTGGTGTCGACGAAAAGGCTCCAGATGCCTCATTCCGCGAATTTGGAAAGCTCGGATGGTTAATTTCCAAATTAGGGGTGAGCCATGGTTGATTTCAAATCATCGGTCATGGAGTATTGCTCTGATATCGGTCGCAATCCTCTAGAAGCTTAGCCCGCTTTCTATCGATCAAGTAGCTGCCCTTTTGGACTGGAATGCTGAAAAATATCGCATTCGCTGTGTAAAATAATCTCAGTAATAATTAGAGTGATACTGATGCGAATAATATCGTTTGCTCACCGTTTTCGCAATTGGCTCTTTCCGAATGATGAGTCTTTTCCTACGGTTGATTCCGCCGACTACAACCGACCGACAGTACTCTTTATTACGTCCATCGTATTTTATTGTATTTACCTGCTAGCCATGCAACCGGAATGGGTTTTGGGCGGAGAGATGTGGGCGGAGATGGCTACAAATTACTATCCGAATTCAACCGCTTCCTCGATCGCGGTAAAGTTTTTCTCAACTGATGCCGGATACATTCCACTGCCGCAAAGGATACTGGCCTTTATCGGCAGCTCATTAAATTTGCCGGCAACTTCCATTCCCTACTTTTATACGTGGTCTGCCATATTGGCCACAGGGATTATGGTGGGTGCATTCTGTCTCAGGCCTTTTCGGGTCCTTGTAAAGAGCGACTTTTTGAGATTCTGGGCTGCTATTGCAGTACTCATGCTTGCTGATTTCGGGACCCGAACATTTATAAATTTCACCTATTTCTCTGCTTTTTTGGTTGCTGTTGTTACCGCTCTTGCGCTTGTTGAGAGGTCTCATGAGGTCCCACGGTGGAGCTGGTTCGTTCCCATTTTTATGCTTTCAAAGCCTGCTGTTTTGTCTGTGCTGCCTGCCATGATCTTAGTTGCTTTTGTCGGCAAAACAAGATTCAGGCTCATTACCATTGTTAGCTCGATCCTCGGCCTGGCACAGCTCATAAGGATGGCATTCAGTCATTCTGCTGGCACCATGCATTGGGTTTCCAAGAGTGACTTTACTCTTATCGATAAACTAATCGCTTCAATTAAGTATTTTGTTGGCTTGCTCGGTGCTTTCTTCGCAGGCAGGTTACCGGTTGAGCTCTATCAACCCATGTGGTTTGGTTTGTTGTTGTTGGTTGTTTGTGTCTATATTCTAATGAGGCGCCGTACCCATTCCGGTGCTCTAATTTTAGTTGGATTAAGTATTTTATTTTTCAGTGTTCTTCTAAATGTCTTTGCTTTGAGTAATTTCTGGAGCCCCAACATGGAGAGGCTTGTCAGTCCGCCGGAAGTAACGCCTAGTCTCGGTTTTCGGATGTATCGGCATAGTATGGTTGGATATTGTGGTGTTATTTTAGTTGTAGTTGGTATGATCTCTGCTGTGGTTAATCAAAACCAGGGGCGCTTCTATTCCGCGATACCCGGAGTGGCCCCTACTTTATTTTTAGTGTGGTTTTATATTTCCGGTTGGTTTTCCTTTGCTGGTACCTTAAACCGTACGCCAGACTTCCCAAGGTTGAATAATTCGCAATGGCAGAATATGGCCTCTGTCATTGATTCAGGTGCTGCAGTTTGTGTGCCTACCGAGCCTATTACATGGCTTTTTCGAAGGAATTGTTCTCGGTTAGCTCCTATTGGACCTTCGCATAATCTGTATGTTGATGACTTTAACCGGAGCCATTATTTTCAGCCTTTGCCGGTAAGTGGTATATCCAGCAGTGTTGATTTGCCTGTACAGGAGGTTTCCGATAATCGGGCATTGCTTGCATTAGCTGTTTTTGTCAAACCGATTACCGCTCAAGCGATGGACGCTAATGCCCAGGCCG
Organism: Candidatus Thiosymbion oneisti; assembly: GCF_900092655.1. Taxonomy (GTDB): domain Bacteria; phylum Pseudomonadota; class Gammaproteobacteria; order Chromatiales; family Chromatiaceae; genus Thiosymbion; species Thiosymbion oneisti. The sequence continues at coordinate 1,896 of NZ_FLUY01001380.1, read as the reverse complement.
ATATTGTAATGAAAGACGGCAGCACCAAATATCTGCTTGGTTCGCGTGAGCTGCCTTCAGAGGGAGGTCTGCTTATGCTCTCGTCCAAGGTACCTATCTCAATTAATGAGATCAGGGAGATTACTCTGAGCATTGATCGCCCTGTCGAATTGGCATATCTCTCAAATGATCCGATAGTCATGTGGATGGGAAACTAGGAGCCATTGACATTTAACTCTAACCGACTGTTTTCATATGCGCGGACCTTCTAAAGGTCAACGCACTCTGGTGCATAGCCAGACGGGCGCGTATCATTCGGACGACGAGAGGGGACAGGATAAGCAACTAGGGATAGAATTCGTACCCGGTTGCCTGATCCTGGACCCGCCATATATGCGGGCTTAAGGCCAATGCCATTAACTTAAATCATCGTAATTGTTCAACCACCCGATTGTTTTTGCCATCCATGGCACCTGGATTCCGGCAATACTTACCGGAATGACGCGGTGGGAGCCAAACGAACCGATCTCATAATCCTTAAGTCAATGGCATTGGGCTCAAGGCTCTGGATACGATCCGCCAAGGCCATATGCCCTGTCAAGCCCCCGGAGAACGCAGAGATGACAGGTTTCTCATTCGGACATGCAGCCGGCGCTGATTGGCGCGAGGCGGCGGATCAGTGCCTCGCCACACTTGGGCCAGTTCCCGAGGCGGGTAATTTGGGGATTCTCTATGTTACGGATGCGCTCGCGGGACACATGGGCGAGGTGCTCGACCGCTTCCGCGCGTCCACCGGGGTAACGCATTGGGTGGGTACCGTCGGCATAGGGATCTGCGCCACCGGGGTCGAGTACTATGAACAATCTGCAGTGGCGGCGATGATCGGGGAGTTCCCTGACGACTCCTTCCGCGTTTTCTCCCCCATCCTCAAGGACCTGGACGACTTTACGAGGCGCAACAATGACTGGATCAAAACCCATCAGCCCTTCCTCGGGCTGGTCCACGCCGATCCTTCCAATCCCCTTACCGAGGCCCTGGTCAAGCAGCTAGCCGAGCGCACGGTCTCCGGCTTCCTGGTCGGTGGTCTGGCCAGCTCCCAGGAAAGCACCTATCTGTATGCGGACGGGCTTACCCAAGGCGGAGTCGCGGGGGTGTTCTTTTCCCAAGAAGTGGGTGTAGTCACCCGCCTGAGTCAGGGCTGTGTCCCGATCGGTCCGCACCGGGTCGTCACCGAGGCCCAGCGCAACATCATGATTCAGCTCGATGGGCGCCCGGCCCTAGATGTGTTGAAGGAGGATATTGGGAAGATCCTGTCCCGGGATCTAGCCCGCATCGGCGGCTATATCTTCGTCGGTCTCCCCATCGCCGGCTCGGATACCGGCGACTATCTGGTACGCAGCCTAGTCGGCATCGATCCGCAAAATGGCCTCGTCGCCATCGGCGACCTGGTCGAGCAGGGCGGACGTGTGATGTTTTGCCGGCGTGACGCCAATACTGCGCGAGAGGATCTTTTACGCATGCTGACGGCGATCAAAAAGACCCTCGACGGATCGCCGCGGGGCGGCATCTACATTTCCTGCCTGGGACGTGGCCGTAACCTATTCGGTGAGGATTCCGACGAGCTCAAGCTCATCGCCTCGGAGCTGGGGGATTTCCCCCTGGTCGGCTTCTACGCAAACGGCGAGATCTTCCAGGACCGACTCTATGGCTATACAGGCGTGCTGACGCTTTTTACCTGATGGTAAGCTTCTCTACACTACAGAGTATGGCTGTCAATTACCAAAATATCTTTTGTTTGAGAAGGTAGGTGATAAATTTGGATTTCATCTTCCATTATCAATTTGGCTCTTTATGGATTCCAGACTGGTTAGGATATTTTGCGCAAATTTGCCTTCTCAGCAAGCCAGAGGGGCGTCG
>NZ_FLUY01000727.1 GCF_900092655.1 Candidatus Thiosymbion oneisti | reverse complement strand
CGGGTCGAGGCTCTCGGGGTCCGGACCGGCCCGCCACTATCACGGCCAGGGCCGCCGGGCGGGTGATAAGGACCGCCGCGGGCTTGCGCTGGCCCACCCCAGGACGGGAAAATCCCTCATCAGGCAGAGTTGAATGTCAACCCGCCCGGGCGAGCTCTTCGAGGGCCGATATGAAAAAAGAAAGAAGGCTGGACGCTCTGGTTTGGACGCTCAAAGAGGCCGTCGGCCAAGGCAAGAAGTGCACCCTGCTCATCGGCGCGGGCTGCTCGGTCGCAGCGGGCATCCCCACCGCCGCCGGCTTCGTAGAGGAGATCAAGACGCGCAATCCGCCGGCCTATGGACGGGCAACGCAAAAGACCTATCCCTACTGCATGGCGGAGCTTCCGCCGAGCGCGCGTCGGGATCTGATTGCCGAGTTCGTGGACCAAGCCAAGATCAACTGGGCCCATATCGCCATCGCCCAGCTCATGAAAGCAGGCTTCGTCGATCGGATACTCACCATCAACTTCGATCCCTTGGTGGTCCAGGCCTGCGCCCTGGTAGGGGAATTTCCGGCGGTCTACGACTTTGCCGCCTCCCAGCTCTTCAAGCCCGCCGACATCCCCGAGAAGGCCGTGTTTCATCTCCATGGACAGCGCTCCGGCTTCCGCCTCCTGCACACGGAGCAGGAGGTGAAGAAGCACTCCGAGGTCCTGGCGCCGGTGTTCGAGGATGCCGGGCGGGGCCGTATGTGGATCGTGGTGGGCTACAGCGGAGAGAACGACCCGGTATTCGACCACCTGGCTGCCGTACCCCAGTTCGACAACGAGCTCTACTGGATCACCTACCAGGACAATGAACCCCCTGCCCAGGTACGCAAACATCTGCTCCAGCCGGACAACTATGCCTTCTACATCAAGGGCTATGACGCGGACGGCTTCTTCGTGAGGCTGGCCCAGAAGCTCGGATGCTTCCCGCCGGATTTCGTCGGCAGGCCCTTCAGCCACCTGAAACAGATGATGGAGCTGGTAGCGGATTTCGACCCGCCGGGTCAGAACGCCGGGCTCAGGGTCAAGGTCCGTGACTGGATCGCCGACGCCATCGCCCGTTATGAGGAAGGATCGGAACCAGCCCCAGCGGAGCAAGACGCCGAACAGCGCCGTAGCCAGCGCTCGGCCGTGGCGGCCCAGACCCGATTCCTTGCCGGTGACTATGCCAAGGCCAGCGAGATCGCGGCTGGCGCCCTCGGAGAGGAGATGAAGGGACTGGATGCCTGGGCCCATGTCATGGAAGGCAATGACCTCTCTGAACAGGCCGAGACCAAAACCGGCGCGGAGGCGGACCGGCTCTTTGCCGCAGCGACCGAGAAGTATCAGGCGGCCCTCGCTATCAAGCCGGACAAACACGAGGCACTCAATAACTGGGGCCTCACCCTTTCCGAGCAGGCCAAGACCAAAACCGGCGCCGAGGCGGACGAGCTCTTTGCCGTGGCGGGTGAGAAATACCAGGCGGCCCTCGCTATCAAGCCGGACGGTCACCAGGCGCTCTCTAACTGGGGCCTCGCCCTCTACCACCAGGCCGAGACCAAGGGTGGTGCGGAGGCGGACGGGCTCTTTGCCGCGGCGATCGAGAAATACCAGGCGGCCCTCGCTATCAAGCCGGACGATCACCAGGCGCTCTCTAACTGGGGCAGCGCCCTCTACAAGCAGGCCGAGACCAAAACCGGCGCCGAGGCGGACCGGCTCTTTGCCGCGGCGGTCGAGAAATACCAGGCGGCCCTCGCTATCGAGCCGGACGATCACCAGGCGCTCTCTAACTGGGGCAGCGCCCTCTACAAGCAGGCCGAGACCAAGGGCGGCGCGGAGGCGGACGGGCTCTTTGCCGCGGCGACCGAGAAATACCAGGCGGCCCTCGCTATCGAGCCGGACTATCACCAGGCACTCACTAACTGGGGCGGCGCCCTCTACCACCAGGCCGAGACCAAGGGCGGTGCGGAGGCGGAGGAGTTATATCGATCCGCCGCGGAAAAGCTGTCACAGGCGGAAGCGTTGGCACCTGGATATGCCGCCTATAACCTCGCCTGCCTGGCTGCCGTGCAGGGCCGGGAGGCCGAGGCCCTCTCCTGGTTGCTCAAGGCCCGCGAGGCGGGGAGCTTGCCGGATCGTGCTCACATCGACCAGGACCCGGATTTCGATGGTATCCGTAACAGCGACCGGTTTCAGGCGTTTCTGACGGGTCCGGCGGTGTGAAAAAGCGGGGTAGGTATCGACAGCCTGTAGGATAGGCAAAGCAAGCGCCGATCAGGGGGATTTCAAGGTTCGGTTAGGCCACGGAAGTTTCCCGGCCGCGACGGCTTGAGCGGATGCACCAAGCGCCGCGTGCCCATCGATGATGGGTATCAGACGGCAGGCAGATGCCTCTCGTTCCCACGCGCCGCGTGGGAATATGGCAAAGGACAGCTACCCGACACAGCGGATTTGATCGACTGGGCGAACGATTACCGCCATTACCTGACCCTAAGAAACGCTTTAGGCTCTTTATGGATTCCGGACTGCCAACGATCATGGAAGGGTACCACCGGACCTTTTGGAGTGCGGCGGCAACCTCACCCCGATGCTTACCGGAACTTACAGCGCCAGGCATAAGCAGGGGGTCGGCCAGGTGGCACGATCCTGCCGCCGCTTTGGATTTGGCGAGGTATCCGTTCCCGGCCAAGGTGTTGCGGCCAGGGGAAAGCGCCGTCGCCGCGGCGCGGGTGGAACCTAAGTGCCCGAATTCCCGGCCAACGCCACTGGTATCCCCCGTGGCTGAGGTTAGATACGGCTGCGCCGCTTTGCCGGCGCACTCCAAAGCAGTCCGGAATCCATAAAGAGCCACGCTTTATTCACCCCAGAGGTACAGAGAACACGGAGAATACACCGAGGAGTTTTTCTGTTCTCAAGGCCTTAAGTGGTGAAACGAAAATTCGCTGCAAGCGATGAACAGATCAGGATTCACCCCTTAAGAGACGGTGAGCACAGAGAAAACATGCAGGAAGTTCTCTGATTTTCTCTGTGCCTCTGTGCCTTAAGTGGAGAAACGAAAAATCCCTGCAAGCGGTGAAGGGGCCGGGATTTGCCACTTAAGACATGAAGATTTTGGGGAGGGTGGTTCATCCCTGAAAGCTATGAATCTGCAAGATCGAT
>NZ_FLUY01001594.1 GCF_900092655.1 Candidatus Thiosymbion oneisti | reverse complement strand
CAATGGGTCGCCGATGAGCATAACGCCCTCCTGGCCGACTGACACCGAAGGGGATTTTTGTGGGGATACTTCAGGGTTGAACCTGTATTGTCATCTCAAAATCTCCGATACGACACCGAGCACAGAAATGACTTCGCAGCCAAGGCCGGTTACTGCTTTGGCTTTGCGTAGAAGCCGATCGTCGCATGTCGCAAAGAAATCTACCTTTGCTGTTGATGCAAGCGCCAGTGGTGTGGGCAACGTTTGTTTCAGCCATGGCCAACGGCGCGACTGAGAAGCGCGAGCTTTGCGAGCGTCCTGCTCCAGTCGCTTGTTATGCCTATTCTCGATATTGATTCCTTTGCACAAGGGCAACAATTCCCTCCACGATCGGCAATGCTTCGGATTCGATGAAGTCTTCGAATTCTCTCATGGAAGTCGGCCCCACCCGCCCGACGTCACCAAATATCGCCTGCAAGCGTAGCGAAATGCACAAATGCCGCGCAGTTTCGGATGTCCGCTGGAGTGATTTGTTAGCGGCTATTTGCCATGGGCTGCATCATATGCGATGAAAGCGAAAACACTTACAACAACAACCAAGACAATCGTTGACAGAATATCCATTTATAAGTCCTCAAGGGTTGATAT
>NZ_FLUY01001836.1 GCF_900092655.1 Candidatus Thiosymbion oneisti | reverse complement strand
GGTAGTGGTTAATATATGAGTGAAATCTTAGCCAACAGCTGGCAACAGTTCGGTATTATAGCGGTGCAGAAAGAGTTTCAA
>NZ_FLUY01000131.1 GCF_900092655.1 Candidatus Thiosymbion oneisti | reverse complement strand
TGAATTTCCCCCTCACCCCGGCCCTCTCCCGGAGGGAGAGGGAGTGAAATGCGCAGATTGTGCCGTGTGGCAGTATAG
>NZ_FLUY01000484.1 GCF_900092655.1 Candidatus Thiosymbion oneisti | reverse complement strand
GTTCTGTTATGCGGCGTGCGGGATGTGCGGGATTATCGTATCCATGACGGCGACCACCAGATCATCACCGGCGGCAGCGCCTTCAACATCAAATCCGAGTCGCTTCGGTTGGGGAACTTCAGTCACGAGGAGGTTGCCCTTCTCTACACCCAACATACCGAGGCGACCGGACAGCTGTTCGAAGCCGGGGTGATCGATTATGTCTTCGAGCAGACCGGCGGTCAGCCTTGGCTGGTCAATGCCATGGGCTACGAGGCCTGTTTCAGGGCCAAAGCGGCACGGGATCGCAGTTGTCCCATCACCCTGACAGACATGCTCGATGCCCGGGAGCGGCTCATCGAGCGGCGGGATACCCATCTCGATCAGTTAGGGGACAAACTCAAAGAGGCACGGGTCCAGCGAGTCATCGGCAGGTTGCTGGCCGATACGTTGGCAGCAGACGCCGTGATTCCGGAGGACGACCTGCAATATGTGGAAGACCTCGGCCTCATCCGGGTTCGCCCCCAACTTGCCGTCGCCAACCCCATCTACCGGGAGGTGATCCCCCGTACCCTGACCTGGACCACCCAGGTCCTGATCCCGCAGGAGACCGCTTGGTATCTCAAGGAAGGCAGGCGGCTCGACCTCCCCAAGCTGCTCGATGCCTTCCAACAGTTCTTCCGGGAGAACGGTGATAGCTGGGCCAATCGTTTCGACTACAAAGAGGCCGGACCGCAGCTCTTGATGCAGTCGTTCCTGCAGCGCATCGTCAACAGCGGCGGGCGCATCGATCGGGAGTATGGGCTAGGACGTCGCCGCACCGATCTGTTGGTGCAGTGGCCTCTGGATGAGACTCAGGGCTTCCATGGCCCAGTCCAACGGGCGGTCATCGAGCTCAAGCTCCTACACAAATCCCTGGCGGCAACGATCAAAGAGGGCCTGGCACAGACCGCCGATTATATGGACCGGGTCGGGACCGACGAGGGCTATCTGGTCGTCTTTGATCGCACCCCGGAGCTGCCGTGGGAAGAAAAGATCTTGGTCAGGCAAGAGCGGTATGGGGAGCACCGGATCGGGGTGTGGGGGATGTGAGCCGATGCCTCTGTGATGAATGATGAATGATGGAAGAAGTCAGCCTATGAGTAGTTCCTGGTAAACGGGCCTACCGGGAAAAGAAGAAGCGAGTAGACTGGGCAGAGCCGTAGGATGCGGTGAGCTAAGCTGGCAAGGACGCCCGTAGCGAACCGCATCGTAACCGTTCAGCCCCCACCTCGTGATTCCGGTAAGTGTTGCCGGAATCCAGGCGCCCTAAGTTGGAACCGGACACTGTTGCCTTGAGAAATACGATTTTCGTCAACGGAGCACATGAATAATCAGTGGCTTAGGGGCTCTTGGTTGGTGGAAACACCTATTTTTCAAGGTACCCATGTTTAGCTACTAGCCGTTCATGGCATTTTTTGCATATTCCATCATGAAATTCATCTGCAGGGCTTAGACAGAAGTGACAAATACCTAAACGCTCATCCATATTTTCCAATATTTCTCCTGGGTTGTAATCATATTGTTGTGACATTTTAATTATCTCAATAACCATGGCTTGTGTTTTTTCTTTGCCCAAGGCATCGAATACCGAATATCGTTGGAGCGTGTTAAGTACATCGTTTAACATATAGCTACCGCTGTGATTAGACATTGATTTGGTCTCCCCCTTCGTAATGGCATTACTGGCCTGACGGTTTGGCTCGGGCGCCCAATGCCATGTGGCACTGAGCTTGAAAGTTGCTGAGGAGCCGGACCGCGGCATTGGGTCGCTTGCAGCCGAATGTTAGGCGAATGATCTGTGAAAAACGACCCGTCAATTGACCCTGGCTCCTTTTCTCTCTCGGCCTTATAGTTTTTTAATCTCTTCGATTGAAAGCCCTGAAGCTTTAGCAATAATCGTTATACTGACTTTTTCTTGCTTCATTACCTTTGCCATTTCAATTTTTTCCTCTCTTCGTCCTTTCTCTTCTCCCTCTTTTTTGCCTTCATTCCGATATATTTCTTCAGCAATTGCGCGAATCATAAATTTTTTGCTACCATGAATTTTCTCAAACAATCCGTTTTTTACATAACTGTAGTAGCCTTCAGTAGAAATAATCAAATGATCAACTGGTATTGAGTGATTGAAACGCTAACGACTGAATTCAGCCGCCGGCATAGCCAGTCAGCTGAAGTGGCTTGTTATGCGGCGTTTACTTTAACTTTGTGGACACTGCCAAGCTTGACCCGCTTTTTTGCCTGCCAAAGATCATATGCATCCTGCATGGCAAGCCAGCTTTCAGGGCTACGGCCTAAAGCTTTTGAAAGGCGTATTGCCATTTCAGGGCTAATACTACTCTGAGTTTTTAATACCCTGTTAAGGGTGGAAGCGGCTACGTTCAGTTGCTCAGCTAAATAGCGGCAACTTAAATTAAATGGCTGCATATAAGTGGCCTGAATGAACTCGCCGGGGTGCGGAGGGTTGTGCATAGCCATTAGTGATAATCCTCATAATTAACAATATATACATTACCATCGGAGAACTCGAAAGTGATGCGCCAGTTGGCATTTATAGTAATAGACCATAGTCCTTTGAGGTTGCCTTTGAGCTGGTGTAGCCGATAGCCAGGGATATCAAGGTCTTCAATGTGGTGGGCAGTATCTAAGGCAGCAAGCTGCATACGAAGCTTATTTGTTTGTTTTGCCTGAATGCCTTTAGTACTGCCAGAAACATAGAATTTCTCTAGGCCCTTGTGCTTGAAGGACTTGATCATTCAGTAAGTGTAGCATGTTGCGCAACAGTGTCAAACCGCCTAACGCCAGCATTAACCGGCGTTTTGTAGTAGAGTTTTTATTGTGCTAGGCTTTTTTTAGCACAATAAAAACACTGCGGAAAAACGTCCGAGTTAAATGCTTTAGTTAGATGTTTTATCTATTTTTAAGTCGCCCAAATATTCAGTTTTTAGCTGCTCAAGGCTAGACTCCAAGGCTAATTTAAAGTGCTCATCAAGAATATTCATTACATGCCCCATTGAGTGCGTAGCTACTGAGCACGCCTGGGCAGCCGAATTAAATGACTGAGCATCGAACGTAACCCCTTCTGGCCTCCGTTTAATGCTATGACCAAGGCCTTTAGGTGTCCAATGTGCCCATTGTGAAAAATCACTATAGAGTGAATATAAATCATCCCCGCCAGCCTCTCTAAATATCTCACCTCTTGTGATTTTTTGACCTGACTCCGTAATTAACCATGTATCCTGAAATGGATCACTCACGCTATCTATACCGGTATTTCTCGCTTTCTTTGTCAGATAAGGGCTACCTAATTCCTCTATTCGAGCTAGTAACTCATCCTCATAGCTCGGATCGTAGTTTTCGCCTTTTTTCTTCATCTCTTGGATTGTTTTATAGTCCGTTACTAGCGCAAACCCTCGCCATAACAACGCCTTTTCTTCAGGGCTGTTGTTTTTTACCCAGTGAAGAATAGCCATACCTTCTAGCATCATTCTAGATATTGCAGTTGAATCAGAGAAAGACCCTGCCTCTATCAAAGTAATAACAGACCTAAAATGCTCAAATTGTGTAAAGACAAAACATAAGATCATAAATCCGAAATGATCTGATTCTTTCATTTTGATAGTGTCACTTAATGCTTCATCGCAGTATTCAAATAACTGCTTTGCATGATGCAGCAATATGGGGAGCTCTTCTTCTGGATCCCTTTTCACTAAGTACTCTCCAAACATCTAACGGTGGAGCTAAGCTGCGGCATTTGCGACGCTAGTGCAGCTTACTGGAATAAACCCAATTAACAAATGGTATTAGGATTTTTACTATGCTGCACTCGGAGCAAATGCCGTCAGCTTCAGCGATTTGTTAAACGCGCATGTTCCGTGTATTTTTAACCCAAGAAAAATGCCTTTTAGGACCAACCGATAAAAAATCAAAATCATGCATATCATCGAGCAGGGTGAAGCATCCGCTGAACGGTCTGCATCAACGCATGTTATGCTGCCGTTCAGCGGATGCTTCACTCTTATCATGATTTTGGTTTTTTATCTATCTCCTAATAATGAATTTTCTTTGAATTCTTTACTGTGGTGTGAGCGCTTAACAGGTAATAGACGGCGAGTCGCCGTGTTTAAGTACGTCGAAACGCCTTATATACCACAATGATTGCTTCTTCTTGTTACCTCGCTCTTTTCCAGCGAACAACTACGGCGAATTTCCATCTGGGACCCTCGAGTGCCCCGCAGCTTTACAAATGATAACAAAAAACGTGGTCTGCCCCTGAAGTATCCCCACAAATCAGCCTCTGGCTCCCACGCTCCAGCGTGGGAGCAAGCCTGTCCCGACGGAGGAGGGATCTTGACGCTCCAACGTCATGAAACCTTGGCCGCTGGAGTGGCCACAACGGCATTCCCACGCGGGAGCGTGGGAACGAGCCATTAGGGCATCGTGGCCGCTCATTCGCTCCATAACTCGTTGTTTTAGATTGCAATAATG
>NZ_FLUY01000551.1 GCF_900092655.1 Candidatus Thiosymbion oneisti | reverse complement strand
ACGCCTAAAATACCTATTTTTTCCTTGCATAACATAACCTTAGCATGCAGTTGTAGATGCTAAAGTTATCTAGACCCTTGCGTTTTTTGCGTTCATTTGCGGCCAAAAAAGGGGCGCCCCTACAATAACCGCAATTAGTTCAGAGATTAGGTCGATCCCGTGGCACCGCCCCCCCAATTCGTTCACCTGCACCTGCATTCGGAGTATTCGCTGGTCGACGGCCTGGTGCGCATCAAGCCCTTGGTCGAGGCGACATCGGCCAAGGGTATGCCTGCCGTTGCGGTCACCGATCAGTGCAATCTGTTTTGCCTGGTACGTTTTTACCAGGCTGCCATGGCGGCAGGTATCAAGCCCATCGCCGGCTCGGATCTGTGGGTCCGCAACCAGGACGATGCCAACCAGCCCCACCGGTTGTTGGTGTTGGTCCAGAACCGGACCGGTTATCTGAATCTGACCAAGCTCATCTCCCGCGGCTATCTGGAGGGTCAGCACTTAGGCTTGCCGCAAGTGGAACGGGCCTGGGTCGAGGCAGCGACCGAAGGTCTCATCGCCCTCTCGGGCGGCCCCTACGGCGATGTGGCCCGGACCCTCCTGGCCGGTCATCAGGAGCGGGCCGAGGCGCTGCTCGACCGCTGGCTCGAGGTCTTCGGCGACCGCTATTACCTGGAGCTGATCCGCACCGGGCGTGAAAACGAGTCCGAGTGCATCGAGCGTTGCGTCGAGCTGGCCGCCCGCAAGGGCGTGCCGGTGGTGGCGACCAACGATGTGCGGTTTCTCGACGCCGAGGACTTCGAGGCCCATGAGGCCCGGGTCTGCATTCACGACGGCCGTACCCTAAACGACCCGCGCCGACCCCGTCTCTACAGCCCGGAGCAGTACCTACGCACCCCCGAGGAGATGGCCGAGTGCTTTGTCGATATTCCGGAGGCCCTGGAGAACAGCGTCGAGATCGCCAGGCGCTGCAACCTGGAGCTCAACCTGGGCCAGAGCTTTCTCCCGGATTTCCCGATCCCGGAAGGGATGACCACGGAAGCCTTTTTCGCCGCGGAATCCAAGCGGGGGCTGGAGCGACGACTGGAGCGCATCAGCGACCGCGACGCCCCGGATTTCAGCGCTCGGCACAAGGTCTATGACGAGCGCCTGGCGCTCGAGCTCGGCGTCATCAACCAGATGGGCTTTGCGGGCTACTTTCTGATCGTCGCCGACTTTATCCGCTGGGCCAAGGACAACGGCATCCCGGTAGGGCCGGGGCGCGGGTCCGGTGCCGGCTCCCTGGTGGCCTATGCGCTCGAGATCACGGATCTGGACCCCATCGAGCACGACCTGCTGTTCGAGCGTTTCTTGAATCCCGAGCGCGTCTCGATGCCGGATTTCGACGTGGACTTCTGCATGGAGAACCGGGACCGAGTCATCGACTATGTTGCCGAGCGTTACGGACGCGATGCCGTGTCCCAGATCATCACCTTTGGCACCATGGCGGCCAAGGCCGTGGTCCGTGACGTCGGCCGGGTCATGGGCCACCCCTACGGGATGGTGGACCGGATTGCCAAGATGGTGCCCTTCGAGCTGGGCATGACCCTCGCCAAAGCCCTGGAGGAGAACGACGACCTTAAGGCTGCCTACCAGGACGAAGAAGAGGTCCAGGCCATCATCAACCTGGCCCGCAAGCTGGAGGGCCTGGCCCGCAACGCCGGCAAGCACGCCGGCGGCGTCGTCATCGCGCCCACTAAGCTGACGGATTTCGCGCCCCTCTACTGCGAGCCCGGCGGCGAGAACCTGCTCACCCAGTTCGACAAGGACGACGTGGAACAGGCGGGACTGGTCAAGTTCGACTTTCTGGGGCTGCGTACCCTCACCATCATCGCCTGGGCACTCAAGACCGTCAACGGGGTCCGGCTCCAGGCCGACGAGTCCCCTATCGACATCGGTACCATTCCCATGGACGACGCCGATGCCTTTGCCTTGCTCAAACACTGTGAGACCACCGCGGTCTTCCAGCTCGAGTCCCGCGGCATGAAAGAGCTGATCAAAAAGCTGCAACCGGACTGCTTCGACGACATCACGGCCCTGGTGGCCCTGTTCCGCCCCGGTCCCCTCCAGTCCGGCATGGTGGACGACTTCATCGACCGCAAGCACGGACGGGCCAAGATCGCCTATCCCCACCCTGGGCTCGAATCCATCCTCAAGCCCACCTACGGCGTCATCCTCTACCAGGAGCAGGTCATGCAGATCGCCCAGGTATTGGCGGGCTACACCCTGGGGGGAGCGGATCTGTTGCGCCGGGCAATGGGCAAGAAAAAGCCTGCGGAGATGGCCAAACAGCGGGCCGTTTTTGTGGACGGTGCGGTGGAACGCGGCGTCGCCTCGGAGACCGCTACCTACATCTTCGATCTGATGGAGAAGTTCGCGGGATACGGCTTCAACCGGTCTCACAGCGCCGCCTACGCCCTGGTTGCCTACCAGACCCTGTGGCTCAAGGCCCACTATCCGGCGGCCTTCATGGCGGCGGTGCTGAGCGCCGACATGGACAACACCGACAAGGTCGTGACCCTGATCGACACCTGCCGGGAGATGAAGCTCAAACTCGAGCCGCCGGCCATCAACCGGTCCGAGTACCGGTTCACGGTCCGGGACGCGGGAACCATCGTCTACGGCATCGGTGCCATCAAGGGCGTCGGCGAGTCCGCCATCGAGGCCATGCTCCAGGCGCGCCGGGAGGACGGACCCTTCAAAGACATCTGGGACCTGTGCCGGCGCATCGATCTGCACAAGGCCAACCGCCGGGTGCTCGAGGCCCTGATCCGAGCCGGGGCCCTGGATGAGCTGGGGAAGAATCGGGCGACCCTGACCGCCCAGCTGCCCCTGGCCCTCAAGCTGGCCGAGCAACACAAGGAGACGGAAACGGCCGGGCAGACAGACCTGTTCGGGACCCTCGACGCGAGCGCCGTGGCCCAACCCGATGCCCAGCTCGTCTCCCGCACCTGGGGCGAGTGGGAGGAAGAACAGCGCCTCCAGGGCGAGAAGGAGACCCTGGGTCTCTACCTGACCGGACACCCCATCCACCGGGTCGCAGCGGAGCTCGACGCCATGACCGGCGCCCGCATCGGCGCACTCTTGCAATCGGGTCGGGGCGCCAACGACGGCGAGCGACGGACGGTCGCGGGATTGGTCGTCAGTGTGCGCCACGGCAAGACCCAGCGTGGGCGGATGGGCTCAGTGATACTGGACGACAGCACCGGGCGGATCGAGGCCACCTGTTTTTCCGAGATCTACCAAGCGGTGCGCGACCTCCTGGTGGCGGACAATCTCCTGGTCGTCAGCGGCGCCTTGAGCTACGACGACTACCGCGACGGCTGGTCCCTACGCGTCGAACAGGTGCGGACCCTGGAGCAGGCACGGGCGGACCTGGCGGATCACCTCACCCTGATATTGGATCTGAGCGACCCGGATGCCCACGCCCGGGGCCAAGCCTTAGTCGGAGAACTACGCACCATCCTGCGCACCTTCACCGGAACGGGCCTGCCGGTCTACATTCATTACCAGCATCCCGACGCCCGTGGTCACCTGCTCATGGGTAAGGATTGGCGGGTACGACCCACCGACGAACTCCTCAAGCGGCTGCGCCAGCTGCTGGGCCCCGCAGCGGTTCGGATCTCCTATGAGCGGGTTGGGTCCGAGGGGGCGGTGGTCAATTAGGCGAACGCGTACCCTAGTGGGCTGTGCCCACCGACGACTCTGATGAACCGCAAAGGCGCAAAGGGCACAAAGAGTGTGTCGGTTGAAGTGAAGAACGAACCCCACTGAAAGAAAAATTACGAATCACACGAATCCTCGCGGATCGATTCGTGCTGATTCGCGCTGATTCGCGCGATTCGTAGTTTCCCTAGCTTGAAATGCTCTCCATGCTTCCGGTAAGCTCCGCAAGCGCTACTGGAAAACAGCGGGACATCGACAGGAAGTTGCTGTGTTAGGCTGCTCGCATACTGATGCAATAACGTATGTGCAATCTAATAAAACTATTATGCCTTTAAAGAGAACTGACAGATGGAGCCAAAAACCATATTAAAAACATTGAAAGAGGCGTCTCCATTTGACCTGTTTCTAGTGTCATTCCTGCTATTACCATTCGTGGCAGACTCATGGCTGGGGGTAATTAAGAAACTTGGCTTAGATCAGTTGGCACACTACTGTGGACTTGGTATAGTCGTAGTCGCATATATCATTGGTATTATTCTTATGCTACAGGGGAGTTCGAGAGCAAGGAGACGAGAAATAGCAAAGGATCTGATAATTCAATATCTGACATCAAAGAACTTTGAAATGATGTCATTTGATCGAGTCAGAAAAAATATCAATAAATCCTATACGAACGAATTTTTGGAAAGTCTGATCGAGCATTTTCCAAAGGAGTTGAGAACAGCAAGATTAAAAGGCTCCAAGTCAGGTATTGCAAGAATTATAGAATCCGATGAAGATGAAGAGGCATAACAAGGCAAATGCACTCGGACGGCAAAAAGCACTACTCGTTCCTCGCTCTGCTTTTTGCTGCCGGTGATGTGAAGCGTTAGACTTGATAACCAGTTAAGTTGTTTAAGATATATAGAGCCGATAAGTTACCTGGATGTATAGAGTAAGAGGTTCATGTATACGATAGATTTTGCTGAATCCGTTAAAGATCAACTAAGATGTTTGCCGGCTCATCAAAGAGTCACAATACTTGATTCAATAGAAAAACAGCTGTCGTATGAACCACTATTAGAAACCAAGAATAGAAAATCACTCCGACCAAATCCTATTGCACCATGGGAATTGCGTGTAGGAAACCTTCGCGTTTTCTACGAAGTAACGCTTGATGAGCCTCATATTGTCAAAATTCTAGCGGTCGGTTATAAAAAAGGGAATAAGTTATACATCGGCAACAGAGAGGTCGGTTTATGAAAGCAATCGAAATTTCCGAAGCGTCAAATCCATTATCTGATTACGCCGACGAATTAGATGAAGGTATGATACTTCTAACCTCAAATAAAAAACCTATAGCTGCGCTTGTTTCCTTAAAAAATGCAGATCAGGAATCCTTAGCATTAGGTATGAACCCGGAATTTATAAAAATTATCGAAACGGCTAGAGAAGAATTTAAGGCCGGCAAAAAGTTATCATTAGAAGAGATGAGACGAGAGATTTTAGGATAGCTGTCAAATACCGCAGATTCCGGACTCACCCGGTCTAATAAGGCTACGGTTTTTATCCGCGGGACAATTTGAACCGCAAAGGCGCAAAGGACACCCGGCTACCAGTCGCCGGCTACCGGCTACCAGCTTTTAGTCGCCGGCAGTGCAGGAGCCCGTAGGATGCGGTGAGCGCCTGCCGACCGCCCCAGGGACGCCTGCCTGTGCCGGTACGGCAGACAGGGGGCAGGCAGCGAACCGCATCTTGGGACGGCGGCGTGCCCAACATTCAGAAACTGTCTGGTTAAAAGCAATCCTGAATGATTTGGCGCTGTTTGGGGGACCGGACGGGTTGCGGGTACGATCCTGAATTATTCGGCGTTGTCAGGAGGGAAAAGATCCCTCCTGTGTCGGGACAAGAAAGATCCCTCCTGCGTCGGGACAGGGTTTGACGTGTTGCGTTCGACGCACCAAGGCTCACTGATCGTCTGCCAGGTCAGTGCCGGCGTCTTAACGCAACCTACACCCACATGACCCCCCGTGCGGCCTGCCCGCGCGGACCTCGCATTGAGTGTAGGTTGGGTTAGGCGCGCTGTCCGATCCCGAAGCACAGCGACGGAGCCGAACGCGCCGTAACCCAACATGTCAGATCCCACAGCCAACGCCAAATAACCCAGGACCGCGCCCGGACAGGCACGGCGTCGAACGCGCCGTAACCCAACACGACGTAGGATCCGTTTTAACCAAACAGCTTCTCACATCTACGGTTTTGCCGCGGATGGTTTGAACCGCAAAGGCACAAAGAGCGCAAAGATTTTTTATCCGTAGATTACACAGATTTCCGCAGATGAAAAACAGAAACAATCTGCGAAAATCTGTGTAATCTGTGGATAAAAAAAGAACCGCATCGCCGGAACCGGTAGCTAACGAGAGTTCCCCGATTCCTCTTTGCGGCGTTGAATTCCACGATCTCATCGAGGTAGGAAAAAGAACATGTCAACGATGATCACCGAAGTCTACGAGGCATTTATTTCTGCCGGTGCGGATGACGAAAAAGCAAAAGTGGCGGCGCAAGCACTTGCTGATTATGAATCGCGTTTTAATCGCATAGACAGCGACCTTCGAATCCTTAAATGGATGGTCGGAGCAATCCTGGCCGGCGTTGTTTCTCTGATCATTAAAAGCTTCTTTACATAACCGCGGCCGACTGAAAATGAAGGCCGTCTTTCTCGATCTGGCAACCTTGGGCGAAGACGTCTCCACATCCAGCCTGCGGCAGGCACATGCCGACTGGGATTTTCATCTCCGGACGGAAGCAGACCAGGTATTGGAGCATATTGCGGCTGCAGCTATCCTCGTCTGCAACAAAACCATCATCTCAAGTGAAACGATGCGGCATGCGAAATCACTCAAGCTCATCTGTGTAATCGCAACGGGTACCAATAATGTTGATCTGGCTGCCGCTAAGGATTTCGGCATTGCTGTAACCAATGTTATCGGTTACGGCACGGCATCTGTCGTGCAGCATGTATTTGCACTGCTGTTTGCCTTAACAACCAATCTATTGAACTATGACCGGCTGGTTCAGGCTGGTGCTTGGCAGCGAGCGACTGGGTTCTGTCTGTTTGATTTTCCAATTAGGGAGCTGGCCGGAAAGACCATGGGTATCGTGGGTTATGGCGAGCTAGGCAAAGGTGTTGCGTCTGCCGCTAAGGCATTCGGCATGAAGGTCCTCATCGCGCAAGGTATCGGCAATAACAAGGACACAGACAGACTTCCATTAGATGAGCTTTTACCTCAGATCGATGTACTGAGCCTGCATGTACCCCTGGCTGAAAACACTAAAAATCTGATTGGAAAGGATGAGCTGGCGTTGATGAAACCCGATTCGCTTCTGATCAATTGCGCCCGCGGTGGCGTCGTTGACGAAGCTGCTCTGGCACATGCATTGAAGAATGGCGTTATCGGTGGTGCGGGTGTCGATGTACTGACTAGCGAACCGCCAACGCGAGGTAACCCCCTCCTTGACTCGAGTATTCCCAATTTGATTGTCACACCCCATATCGCCTGGGCCAGCCGGCAGGCACGTCAACGTCTGCTTGATGATGTCGCAAAGACCATTGAAGCATTTCACCAGGGTCGTATCAGAAACCATGTAAACGCCTGAAACTCCGGTTCTGATTTATGGAGAAGGCACGCAAAAGCATGACCGATCATGCAGCGTTGCCGTGCTCAATATCATGTTGGGCATGCCTGTCGTCCCTGCGAGCTCAATGCCATTAAGTTAAGCGTCACCGGCGCCGTTTGTGATTGGTTGATCCCTGTTTTCGTTCGCCCTCTCCC
>NZ_FLUY01000132.1 GCF_900092655.1 Candidatus Thiosymbion oneisti | reverse complement strand
CGGTCATGGTGACGCGGTCGTCGGCGAACACGAAGAGCGCGCCGCCGCGGGCCCGGACCTCCTCGAGGTTGGACTTGCGTGCGGAAATGGTCAACCACCAAGTCGGCAAGAGCACGGTGATCGCGTATTCGGATTACAGATTTTCGACCAACCTGACAGATCAAGACATGTCGACCTCAGCGCTCAGGCGATCGCGTTGATGTGGGCTGTGGCCTATAAACAGGTCATGATCCTAGCTGTCAGGTCCCCGTTCTCGTCAGGTTTCACGAGCCGCATCTATACTGCCACACGGCACAATCTGCGCATTTCACTCCCTCTCCCTCCGGGAGAGGGCCGGGGTGAGGGGGAAATTC
>NZ_FLUY01001133.1 GCF_900092655.1 Candidatus Thiosymbion oneisti | reverse complement strand
CGACGCAGGAGGGATCTTTTCCCACAACCAACGCCAAATAACCCCGGACCGCGCCCGGACCGGCACGGCGCCGAACGCGGCGTAACGCGACTAGGATCTAAGTTTAGTCGCTACCGGCATCGCCTGTCGTCGGGATGAAGGCCAATGCCATGCATCGAACCCCCCAACAACGCCAAATAATTCAGGATTGCTAATATCGCCGTTCCTTGTCCACCCAACCCCAGATCGCGAGCCAGCCCAGACCCGCGGCTGGGGCGGACAGGACAAAGGTGAACCCGGCACCGGCATTGCTCCAGAGCACCCCGCTCAGCAGACTGCCGACGGCGACACCGGCGCCGAAGCTCAGGCTACTGTAGAGGGCCTGTCCGCGACCCTGGATACGGCCGCTGAAGTAGTGATGCACGAGATGGATTGCGGCGGCATGAAAGGCGCCGAAGGTCGCCGCATGCAGGGTCTGGGCGAAGAGCTGAAGCACCGGGTTGGCGGCGAAGCCGCCGGTCAACAGCCAGCGCAATACGGCCAGGCCCAAGCTGACCAGCAGTATCCTACGGGCGCCGAAACGCGCCAGCAGGTGGTGCATGCGCCAAAACACCAGCACCTCCAGGACCACGCCCCAGGCCCACAGGGCACCGACCGTGGTGCTCGAGTAGCCTGCCTCCGTGAGGTAGAGGGAATAGAAGACGTAGAAGGCCCCATGGCTGACCTGCATGAAAAAACAGGCCGTGAGAAAGGCGGCGATCTCCGGCTGCCTCAGGAGACCGGACAGGGAGCCGGGTGACTGCTCTACCGGAGGTCGCCCAGGGTCGGGGATGGCCAGGCTGCTGAGCCAGATTCCCGCGTAGAACACGAGCACCAATTCCGGAACGACCTGGGTCCCGATCCGCTCCACCGCGGCACCCAGGGCGGGCACGGCGATAATGAAGCCGATCGAGCCCCAGAGTCGAATGGTGGCATAGCGGCGGGCCCGGGGCCCGAGGTGATTGAAGGTGATCACTTCGATCTGCGGCAGGGATGCGTTCCAGAAGAAGCCGAACAGGGCCATCACCAGGGCGATGCCCCAAAACCCATCCACCGCGAAAATCCCGGAGAAGGTGAGTAAGGTCAACAGCGAGGCCAGGCGCACCATGGACAGACGTGCCCCTGTGCGATCCGCGATCCAGCCCCAGAGGTTGGGGGCGACGATCTTGGTGGCCATGAGGATTGCCATCAGCTCACCGATGGCCAGGGGCGTAAAACCGCGGTCCTTGAGATACAGGCCCCAAAACGGAATCAGGGCCCCCAGGGCGGCGAAGTAAAAGAAGTAGAAGGACGAAAGGCGCCAATAGGGCATGGGGAAACGGCCGGTCGGCAAAAAAGACGAGCCCGCAAGGCAAGTCGCCTTCCTCCGCGGACGGGGGGAACGATCGGTAACGATATCCTTTATCCGCAGATTACGCAGATTTTCACAGATTTCGTTTTAATCTGTGTAATCTGCGGATTGAAAGGGGATATCAGCGGCCGTCGGCCGTGGCCGGTATGCGCGGAGTCTGTGGAGTTACATGCGCATTCTGGCCCCGGTGACGCAGCAGGTGATCCATGATCACCATGGCCAGCATGGCCTCGGCGATAGGCGTGGCGCGGATCCCTACGCAGGGGTCGTGCCGCCCGGTGGTGATGATTTCGGTGGCTGCCCCCGAGCGGTCGATGGTCCGCCCCGGCAGGCGCAGGCTGGAGGTCGGCTTCAGGGCAATCCGGGCGATGATGTCCTGACCGCTGGAGATCCCTCCCAGCACGCCGCCGGCGTTGTTGCTCAGGAACCCCTCCGGCGTGATTTCATCCCTGTGCTCTGTGCCCTTCTGGGTCACACATGCGAAGCCGGCACCGATCTCCACGCCCTTGACTGCGTTGATGCTCATCAGCGCGTGAGCGATGTCCGCGTCCAGCCGATCGAAGACCGGCTCGCCGAGTCCCGCCGGGACAGCCTCGGCCACGACCGTCACCTGGGCACCCACCGAATCTCCCTCCTTGCGCAGGGCATCCATATAGGCCTCGAGCGCCGGCACGGTGGAGGCATCCGGACAAAAGAAGGGATTTTTCTCCACCTGCTCCCAATCGAAGCCCGCAGGACGGATGGGACCGAGCTGGGATAGATAGCCACGTACCCGAATCCCAAGCCGGTCATACAGGTATTTCTTGGCGATCCCCCCCGCCGCGACCCGGATTGCGGTCTCCCGGGCCGAGGAGCGGCCACCACCCCGATAGTCCCGCACCCCGTACTTCATCTCGTAGCTGTAGTCCGCGTGGCCGGGGCGGAACTTCGCGGCGATCTCGGTGTAGTCCCTGGAGCGCTGATCCTGGTTGTGGATGATCAATCCAATAGGGGTACCCGTGGTCTGACCCGCGAAGACACCGGACAGGATCTGCACCCGGTCGGACTCGCACCGCTGGGTCGTATGGCGGGAGCGTCCGGGCCTACGGCGATCCAGATCTACCTGCAGGTCCGCCGCGGTGAGCGCCAGGCCGGGAGGACAGCCGTCCACGATACCGCCGATGGCGGGCCCGTGGCTCTCGCCGAATGTAGTCACCACGAAGAGCTTACCGAAGCTGTTTCCGGACATGTGCGTACAGGTCCCGTTCCCACCGGACTCAATAGGAGGGCGGTGGGACCCTGTCCTCCGGATTCAGCCAAGCATTGCTTTTCACCAGCACATCCCGGGACAGGGTACTGGTAGCCTGATGCAGCAGCACACCATTGACGATGTAGTCGTAGCGGGCACTCAGGTAGTCGAACTCCGCCTGGAACAGGAGCTGCTGCGCATTGAGCACGTCGACTTGGGTGCGGGTGCCGACCTCGAGACCGGCCTGGGTGGACTCCAACGCGCTGTGGGCGGAGACGACGGCGGCGTGGCGCGCCTGCACGTCGCTGATGCTGGAGATAATGCCGCGGAAGGCATCCTTTGCCGCGTTCAGGACCTGGCGTCGGGCCTGGTCGAGCCGGTCCTGCGCCGCGCGGAGATCGTAACCCGCCTGGCGCGTGCGGGAGGTCACGGAACCGCCCTGATACAGGGGTAAGCGCATGGTGAGGGCGACGAATCCGGTATCGCGGTCGGTACCGGATTCCGCGCCGGTCCTGGCCAGATCGTACCCCGCTTGCAGGCCGAATGTGGGGAAGTGGCCGGAACGCTCGATCTCGATCTGTTTCTTTGCAGACCGGGACGCCTCCAGGGCTGCGATCACACCATAGTTGTTCTTGACCGCGGCATCGGCCCAGGCGTCGATATCGTTGGGCTGGGGCAGCTTCAGCGGTAGCCGCGCGCCGAGCCGCGCCAGGGGGATGCTCACCGGTCCGATGATGCGCCGCAAGGTCTCCCACTGGTTATTCAGCCTGTGCTCCGCACCGATCAGGTCGGCCCGCGAGCGGTCGTAAGCGGCCTGGGATTCGTTGACATCGGTGATGGCGACCAGGCCCACCTCGAAACGCTGCCTGGATTGCTCGAGCTGGCGCTCGTTGGCACGCTGCAGGGCCGCCTGGACACCAACCGCATCGGCGGCGCGCAGCACATCGAAATAGGCTCTGGTGGTGCGGACCATCAGATCGATCCGGGCATTTCTGTATTCCGCTTCCGCCGCCGCAATGGTGTTGTCGGACTGCTCGAGGCGTATCCAATCCGCTCGATTGTAGACCGATTGAGTGACGGAAGCCGTCAAGCTCTGTGAGTCGTAAGTATCGTTCCGACGGCGATTGGTGCCGAAGACGCTGGGGCCGGAGGTCTCGTCCCGCTGGTACTGGGCCTTGGCGGTGAGGTCGAGGTTCGGCAGCAGGAGCGCCCGGGCCTGGGGCTTGACCTCGCGCCTGGAGTACAGGGTCTGCTCCGCTTCCTTGAGGGTCGGATCGCTGCGGACTGCCAGATCGTAGATCTGGATCAGGTCTTCGCCCCAGGCCGAAGCGGCGAAACCGAGCCCGATGGCGGCAGAGATGGCGTAGAAAACCGTGCGCATGTGCTTTCGACCCAGGTTGAGGCGTTCGAGAGTCCTCGGATTATAGGCGACCGGGCGACCGGCGCCCAAGCCATTCCTTCCCGAGCTAGGGCGGGCGCGTATAAATCTCCCTGAAAACACGACCTTGGCGGATCGGTTTTCCCGGTACCTGATCAGGTACCGATGTGGTTCAAACTATCCTTAGGTCATGAGTAGAGCTACGCAACGGCATCGTCACTCGGCGACAATGGTCTTCCCCAAAAGCGCCGCCGGTGCCAGGTCCGCATGATCATCCAGAAATGCAGCGCCAATAGACCAAGAAAGCCGAAAAACATCCAGTGCTCCGAGACGCCGAGAAAGTGCCCGGCCAGCCCCACGCAGGCGGCAGCAAACGCAAGCAACACCATCAGGCTGAGCGCTTGTTTCGGGCTGAAACCTGCCGCGAGTAAGATGTGGTGAAAGTGCTCCTGATCGGCCAGGAAGGGTGAGCGCCTAAGCAGCATCCGGCGCACCATCATCGAAATCGTATCGATCAGCGGCAATGCGAACAACCACAGCGCCGTGGCCGGCGCCAAGAGCCGTTGCTCCCCCTGTGAAAGCGCGACCAGGAACCACACCAGAACAAACCCGAGAAACAGGCTGCCTGCGTCGCCCATGAACACCAACGCCCGCCCGCGGAGGCGCAGATTGAACAGCAGAAAGGCAAGGATCGTCGCGCCGAGCAACCCCAGTATGGCGATGTCCTGAACATCACCGCCAAACCAGGCGATGACGCCGAGGGCGATGATGGCAATGAGCACGAGCGACGCCGCGAGGCCATCAAGACCGTCCACCATGTTCACCGCGTTGATCAGGCCAACCATGGCAATAACCGTGAGCGGGACGGCAAGCGGCCCCAAGGACAGCAGGTTGTCCGGCACCACCAGATAACCGAAATCCACGAGCACTACGCCTCCCCCCAGGATCATCAGAAGACTCGCCACGATCTGAGCAATAAAGCGGCGCGACGCGGACAGCTCATACAGATCGTCGATTGCACCCACGACCACGAGGAGTAGCGATCCGGCGAACAGCATCCGGTAGCTCGATAACGAGATGTCGAGCATGAGTACGGAGAAGGCGAACGCGATGAACATCGCGATGCCGCCGATTAAGGGCGTGGGATGGTGGTGAGCCTTGCGACCGCCGGGATGGTCGACCAGACCGACGTGACGGGCGACAGGCACCAAAACCCATAGAAGAACCGCGGTTAAGGCAAATGCGAGTAGACCACCAGCGAATAGCTCCCGGCTCATTCCATTTCCCAGCATGGTTCAACTCCATAAGAAAGGGCCACCTCAGCACTCACCACTCGGCAGAAGTGGTGAATAGGCCCCTGCCGACAGTCTAGCCTAACAGAGACTAATCGGCCCAACCCCGCCACCGGTAGAACCAGAATCCTAAGTACTCTTTCAAAGCATATGAACCAATCTTCAAGGCCCTAGCATCCGGCAGAAAATCGAGTAGGGTCAATTCCCGCCCCTCTAGCACCTCGTAGTCCGTGGCCGCCGGAATCACCTGGATTCCCGCCGCGTGAAACGTCGCCTGCGCGCGCCGCATGTGGTAGGCGGATGTCACCAACAGCACTTGATCCATACCCCTGTCGGCGAGCAGGCGCTGCGTCTCACGCGCATTCTCATAGGTATTTCGACTGTGCCTCTCTAACAGCACCTTGCCCCCGGGCACCCCGAGATCGATCAGAAACCGCAACATGGCGTCTGCTTCGCGACCCCGGTTTGTGTGCCACGGTAAACGACCTCCGACCAGTATCACAATAGGTGCTTTCCCCTTATGGAACAAGCGCGCCGCGTGCCAGATCCTGTCCGCTGAGGTCCTCAAATCGGGGAACAACCGCGGAGCGGCGGCGCCTTCGACGCCTCCACCCAGCACCAGGATCGCATCGGCGCTCGGCAATGCATCGATGGCGATCGGTCCGTACTGCCGCTCCAGAGACAGGCGTACCCAGTCGGAAAACACAGGCGTTGCCCACAGCCAGACCCACAGCAATCCGCACAGCGACAGCCCGGCACCGAGGCCCCGCCGCCGCAATACCGACGCCAGAATCCCGACCAGTATCAGCATACCGCCGCTGCCAAGCGGCATGGCCATTTGAGTCAATAGCTTGTGAAATAGATAATCCATCGTCCAGGACCCGATCCGCCGGCCGCTCACCGACCGCCGGTTTCAGAACCACCGATCCGCAAGACCTCGCCCATATCCTGAAGATGCTGACCCGGATATCCTATACTCACCGCGACTTCCGAACACCACACCATGGATTGCTGACTCCGATGTCCGATACCTATCACCCGAGCGTATTGCTGTTGGCGAGGGCACTTTCCGGCCGGCCCATACAGGTTCCCCGCCCCTCCCGAAAGGTCGCAACCCGGCTGCTGAAAACGGCCACAAGCCACGGCGTCACGGCAATGCTCGACTACCGCGTCCGGCAAGGAATCGTACATGGTCTGGCCGATGAGGACCAAAAGGCGCTGCGCGCGGCAAATCACAAGCAGGTCGTCTACGACCTGATGCTGATCGCCGCCACCCGGAAAACGATCGACCTGCTGGCCACGGCGGACATCCCCGTGCTGCTCCTGAAAGGTACGCCGATCGCGTTGCGATACTATCAGGCCCCCTATCTTAGAATCCGCTGCGATACCGATCTCTTCATTCAAGCAGCGGACACGGACCTGGCTGCCGAGGTCCTGGCATCAAACGGCTATCGGTTATCGGGCCTGGATCAAGGATCCTATGCCTCCAAACAATTTGTCGCTCTCTCCCCGTCTCGGCAGGATT
Organism: Candidatus Thiosymbion oneisti; assembly: GCF_900092655.1. Taxonomy (GTDB): domain Bacteria; phylum Pseudomonadota; class Gammaproteobacteria; order Chromatiales; family Chromatiaceae; genus Thiosymbion; species Thiosymbion oneisti. The sequence goes on along the minus strand of NZ_FLUY01001133.1, from coordinate 4,789 downwards.
TCGCCGTGTCGTTCGATATCCACTGGCGACTCAGCAACCGCGTTATCTTCAACAACATCCTGCAATTCGAGCAATGCTGGAGAACGCGTCAGCCGCTGCCCGAGCTCGGCGGCAGCGCCTACATGCTGTCTCCCCCCCAACTGCTGTTGCATGCCTGCATCCACCGCATCGCGCACGGCAGAAACACCATGCGCAACCGGCTGATTTGGCTCTACGACATCCACCTTATCACCAGCGGGTTCTCGGCGGAGGATTTCGACCGGTTTCAGCGCCTGGCGATTGAAAAGCAGGTCGGTACGCTCTGTCTGGACGCACTCGTCATATGCCAATACTACTTCCACACGACCTACCCGAAAGGCTATCTGACCGCAATGACCCGCAACTATCGCCAAGAGCCCAGCGCGCACCTCCTGCACGCATCGAAACCAAGATGGGCGCTTGCGGACCTCCTGGCGTTGAATACGCTGCATGAAAGGCTTGCTTTCGCGGACGAGTTGCTGTTTCCGCCCCACCTGGCCGAAGCGACCGGCTGGTTACCAAGGATGAAGGCCTGGATAGCCCGCCTGCTGGCCAAGATCGGATAGCGGCGCCAGAAAAAACGCGATGATCTTGCCTGTCTCCATCATGATCTCCCGTAAGGTGGCCTCGTGTCGGGTCCCGGATGATTACATAGGAAGTAAAATTGGGTCATTGTTGCGTGCCCGAGAGGTCATGGAGTTGCTGGTAGCCACGTCTGTACCGGAGAATGCGCCTTTGATTGCGCTATTTGAGATCAGGATCCGGAGGTGGGGGTTGAACGGCTACATGATATGTAACGCATCCCCCAATCATGTTTGTGCGCCACCCGCAGTTCTTCAACGGTAAAGGAAAGACCGATTTTATCGCCAAGTCTGACTAAGCTTTCCAGCTCAGGAACCCCGTCGGAGAAAACAAGTTGCTTGCTGAGTTCTTCATCAGCGCGCAGTTGGACGATGAATTGTAAAGCGTTTTTCACGGACATTGTTCGCTTTCCAGATATTGTCTCTTGATCTCACGTTTGAGTGTTTTTCCGGCTACATTCCTCGGGAAATTCGCCATGATATAGACCGCCTTGAGCTTGTGAAAGCGGGCATCCACGCGATCATTGACCCAGGATTTGAGCTCATCGCTCCGTGCGCCACTCGGTGGTTTCAATACAACGGCCGCGACGAGCGCTTCTCCCCAGGATTCATCCGGCACGCCGAATACCGCCACTTCCTGCACATCAGGATGCTCGATCACGACTTCCTCTATGTCCTTGGGATAGATGTTCACCCCGCCGCTGATGATCATATCTTTCTTTCGATCCACCAGAAAGAGATAGCCGTCCTCATCCACATAGCCCAGATCACCGGAATGCAACCAGCCATCCTTTATGGCATCCCGCGTGCGCATGGGGTCCTTGTAGTATCCCGCCATCAGGATCGGTCCCCTGCCCACGATCTCTCCCACCTCTCCCGGCGGTAAATCCCGGCCTTCGTCATCGACGATTCGCATGTCGAAGAACTGTGGTGGACAACCAACCGACCCCGGCTTCTTATGGAAATCCGTCTTGTCAAGTATGGTCACAAACCCTTCCGTCAATCCGTACAGCTCATAAAATGCACCGGGAATACGGCGGTTGATTTCCTCTTTGTACTTCTGATGCAAGGGGGCCCCAACGGACAGTATCATCTCCAATGACGCGATGTGCTCTCCGGTGAAATCGGCATGTTCAAGGGCCGCCGCGATCTGCGACGGGACCAACATGGTATGGGTTACACCTTCTTCCTTGATCGTGCGTACTAGATTTTCAACATCGAAGTTTTCATGCAGAATGAAGGTGCCGCCGAGAAACATCACCGGCATGGTGGTGAGAAAGGAGCCATTGAATATAATGGAACCCGAGTGTAGGACCACACACTCGGGAGTCATACGGTAATAACTGCTGAACAGTGTCATATAGGCTGCCCGAACGCGATGGGTGTGCATGATGCCCTTGGGTTCACCCGTGGTGCCGCTACTATAGATGATGTTGTAGAGATCATCAGAATGGATATCGGCCTCCGGGGGCTCCTCATCCGATGCTCGATGCTTATGGCGATAAAAGGAGTCATAGCAATGGTGCTCCTCCGCATCGGTGAGCCAGACGTCGTTATGACAGAGGCGTAAAGTATCGAATATCGGATCGAGGTAAGTAGCTACCGATTCAGTGGTAACCAGGAGGGCCGTATCCGCATTGTTGAGCTGATTGCGCAGGCCATTGCCTCTCAGGAGCGGACTTAGCGGCACGGAGACGGCGCCCAGCTTGGCAATGGCCCAATAAAGCTCCCACAGCTCCCTACAATTGGGAAGGAGCATGGCTATCTTGTCGCCCTTGCGGATACCCGATGTGCGGATGGCATTGGCGATCTGATTCACACTCTGGTTCAGCTCGCTGTATGTAAGCCGCTGATCGCCGCAGATCAATGCCGTACGATCGGGTCGGAAACGGGCATGATGGGGAAGTATATTTCCGATATTCATGGCATTATTTTTCCAGTAGAAAGACGGCATACCTGGCGGATGCCCACATAGCCTGTTGATGCCCACATAGCCTGTTCAAGGAAATGAAAATATGCGTGCAAAAAGCGACTGTCGTTGGAGGGTGCGATCTGACGCCAGTGTGGGCCTTTACTGATGTTCGACAGCACAAAGATCAATGCCATTAAGTTAGCTGCTGGCCGCTTATCGTGGTCGGTCGGGATGCGGAAGAAAAAACTACGAAGCGCGCGAATCGGCGCGAATCCATTCGCGAGAATTCGCGTGATTCGTAGTTTTTCCCCCTTTTTGCCAACGAGTAATGCTTAACTTAATGGCATTGGCACAAAGGTCGCGTATTGGTCGTCCTTTAAACGGGAATAATGCACCGTGCCAACAAGCGCGCGATCTGCTCAGCCAATCCGGTGCCGACCGGTCCAATCTTGGTCGGTGCATCCAGCTGGGCGATTGCAGTCACTGCCAGTCCTGGATAACCGCAGGGATCGATCCGCGAGAAGGGCGCCAAATCCAGGTTAACGTTGAGGGCCAATCCGTGAAAGCTGCAACCACGGCGGACCCGCAACCCGACGGCTGCGATCTTGGCGCCCTCTACATAAACGCCGGGGGCATGGGAGCGGGTGGAGGACGCGATCCCGTAGCCCCTCAGTAGAGCGACGACGGATTGTTCCAGGAGCTGCACGAGGCGTTTCACGCCGATTCCGGCGCGGGGCAGGTCGAGCAAAATGTAGGCGATGAGCTGTCCCGGACCATGATAAGTAACCTGGCCGCCACGGTCGGTTGCGATGACGGGGATACCGCCCGGATCGATGACATGCTTCGGACGACCGGCCTTACCCAGGGTGTAGACAGGTGGATGCTCCAGCAGCCAGAGCTCGTCGGCGGTGTCTGCGCCACGCCGGTCGGTGAAGGACTGCATGGCTCGCCAGGTGGATTCGTAGTCGCGAAGACCCAGGCGACGTACGATCAGGACCTCACGAGGATCGGTCATGCCCGGTAACAGCAATGCCCTTGGAATGAAACAGCAAACGTGGGAGCAATCGGATCAGTAACCCAAGGGACTCGAATACTGCCACTTTGGCGGACGAAAATCCATCCGCTGCGCCGGCAGAGGTTATTCCAAGCGAGAAACGAAAAAAGCGCCGGTGTCGGCGCTTTCTCGTGAGTTCCCAGGGGCTCGAAAACTCGGTGCTGGCGGCCACTGAAGAATTGGCCCAACTCTTTCATCTTCCTGAATCCCAATGGAGGCTTCCCGAGTTTTGTAAGTGGATTGCTGAGGGATTGAGTGCATCCTCAGACTTTTATCCATCCGCGACCGGAGCCACGGAGCCAGTCTGCCGGGGCTTGCGGAGGGAGTCTGGCGGCCCCGAATCCTGGTACGGCGCAGCGCGGTGCTTGCTGCGTAGCTTGCAAGCGGCGTGACGGGCGGACCGGGTGTCTCCGGTCTCCGGATAGACAAAAGACCCTGCACCTTGCGATGCAGGGCCTTGGATCAGAGGCCCCAGTCAGTTTGTCATCACCGGCTGGGGTCTGCTACCCGGAGGTAGTCTTGCAAGCCCGATTTATCGGGAACGTACCTATTATGGTTCCTGGACCTTATGGGATCAAGATGGATTTACCAACCCGAGGGCAATCATCACGCCCCGGCAGATCGCCCTCAGGTCCATCGGCAATCACCCGTTCCGCAACATAAATGCGCTTTCCGTGCGGGCCTCTTCCGGCCATCACCCGGTCAAAACGCCCTAAAGAAACGGTGGCCAACATATCGCACTTCGCCCAGGTCTCCTTCTTACTCAGCTTGCCAGGTAACGAGCGCGGATCCATCCGATGGTGGAAAGGCTCTACCGGGTTCGGCGCGGTGGTGCTCAGCGGCACGATGGTGCAAAGCAGGTTCGAGCGCCGGGGCCGTGGTGAGATCACCACTACCGACCGCCGTTTGATCATCTCCGGGGCCTTGAAACCGGTATTGAAGTCACACATCAGCACCATGCCGGGATGGGGATGAAATGTCAGCGGCATCTTTAGCAGACCACTGCTTCAGCGTCGAAAACCTGGTCGAGCCCTGAAGTATCCCCACAAATCAGCCTCTGGCTCCCACGCTCCAACGTGGGAGCAAATCCAGACGCTCCAGCGTCATGAAACCTTGGCCGCTGGAGCGGCCACAACGGCATTCCCAAGCTGGAGCGTGGGAACGAGCCATGAGGGCATCGTGGCCGCTCATTCGCTCCATAACTCGTTGTTTTAGATTGCAATA
>NZ_FLUY01001495.1 GCF_900092655.1 Candidatus Thiosymbion oneisti | reverse complement strand
ACGATCATGGAAGGGTACCACCGGACGTTTTGGAGTGCGGCGGCAACCTCACCCCGATGCTTACCGGAACCTACAGCCCTAAGCAACGGTTACTGCTTTCCCCGCAGTCTATCGATCTGTTCCAACAGGGGATCGATGACCGGTTGCAGCTTGCGGCGCATGAGGCTGCCGATGGCGGTGGAGTCTCTTAGCACGGGTCTCAGCACGCCGTAGCCCAAACCCGAAAGTAGACGCATGGCGGATATTTCCGGTGCCAGGCCCGGTGCCGCATCGCAGCACGCACGCACGTCCTCCGGGCTATTGCCGGCACGGGCATAGTCCTGCGCATCCTGTACGAGGGCTGCCAGCGGCAAGTCCGGATCGCCGTCCGGGCGCAGTGGTGAGAAATAAGCGCGCACCAGATCGAAGGTGGCCTGGACCAGGTCCTGGGTCGGGGGCTTGGCGAGTACGGTCGCCAGGGTTTTAAGAAAGGTCTGGCCCGGCGAGGACCGCACGCGCAGCAGCAGGGCAGCGCATGGATTGCCGGCCTGGGCCAAGGGTCGGAGGTGCCGCGCATGGTCCTCGGCATCGGTCCGGGCGGGCACGGGCTGCGGTAGGTCATCCGGCAGGGCCTGGAGGAAACCCACCAGATAGGCCTGCTTGCGGGCGGATTTTTTCCACAGGGATAACCGATCCTCGGCGTCGATCAGCCCCGGCTGGAGGATAAGCCGGACCGACGCCGTCATCTTCTCGGTTTCGGTCTCGAAAGGCAGGAACTCCAGCAGGTAACGGGCGAGGACCCGGCCCATCTTGCCGGCGACGATGGCCGGATTGGCGAGCATGTGGCGGGCGTTCTCGGCATCTCCCATGGCCCACCAGGCCCGTCTTGCCAGCTCATCGGTCAGGCCCGGGGCACAGACGGCCGCTACCACGGCCTCCGGCTCTCCCAGCATCAGGAGTTGCTCCAGGCTCTCGTCGCGCATCTGGCCCATACGCGTCCAGCGCCGGAGATAGACCGGATAGCCACCGGGGGAGCCGAGGATGTGACCGGAGATGAGCTCCCTGACGCTGCGCACACAGTGCTCGGGGCGCCCCTCCGGGTGGAGTGGGACCTTGGACTCGCCCCTTTCGGACAGGCCCCAGACGATCATCCTGGATTCGTCGATCCGGATGGCCAGGGGCTTGTTGGCGAGCAGGACGTTGAGCCGAAAGATATCTTCGCTGGTTAGCCCCATTAGATCAAAATCCGGGTCGCAGGCCCAGGTTTGTTCCTTCAGGATTGCTTTTAACCAGACAGCTCCTTAGCAAGTCCCGCGGGCCGGAGGCGAATGGGAATCAACTTGCTGGTGGGGGTGAGGCTGCGGTCCGCGTAGCTGTCGATGGGGACCAGGACGTTGGTTTCGGGAAAGTAGGCAGCCGCGCAGCCCTTGGGTATAGCGTAGGGGACCACCTCGAAGTCTGTCGTGCGTCGTGGCAGGCCATCCTCGGTTTCACTGATGAGCTCTACCCGCGTGCCTTCCTTGAGGCCACGGGCGTGCATGTCCTCCGGGTGGAGGAAGACGACCAAGCGCCGCCCCTGGATACCGCGATAGCGATCGTTCAGACCATGGATGGTGGTGTTGTACTGGTCGTGGGCACGCAGGGTCATTAGGCGCAGCTGGTCCGGGGCCAGCTGGAGGTCAGGTAAGGGATGCACCAAAAAACACGCCTTGCCGGTGGGGGTCTGCCAGCGACGTTCGCGGGCGCTGTTACCCAAGTAAAACCCACCTGCCTGCCGCAGCTTGCGGTTGTAGTCCCTGAAGCCCGGAATCACCGCCGCAATCTTGGTGCGAATGCGATCATAATCGGCGACCAGTTCATCCCAGTCGGGGCCCTGCTCACCAAGGGCGGCCTTGGCCATGCCGGCGACAATGGCCGGCTCGGAGCGCAGGTGGGGACTGGCCGGCCGCCGATGGCCGCGGGAGGTATGGACCATGCTCATGGAATCCTCTACCGTCACCTGTTGTGGCCCCGTAGCCTGCAGATCCAGCTCGGTTCGACCCAGACAGGGCAGGATAAGGGCGTCCTTACCGCAAGCCAGGTGACTGAAGTTCAGCTTGGTACTTATCTGTACCGTGAGTTGCAGCCCGCTCAGGGCCTCCTCGGTGTAGTTCCGGTCCGGGGCCGCGGCCGCCAGGTTGCCTCCCATACAGATCAGGGCCTTCACCTTAGCTTCCGCCATGGCCTTGATAGAATCGACCGTAGCATAACCCGGACTTTGCGGGGGCCGGAATCGGAACTCACGGCCCAGGGCTTCTAAAAAGGTCGGGTCGGGTTTCACCCTAATGCCCATGGTGCGATCCCCTTGCACATTGCTGTGACCGCGCACGGGGCAGAGTCCGGCACCCGGTTTGCCCAGATTCCCACCGAGCAACATCCAATTGGTCAAGGTCTGGATGGTAGCGACCGCATGTTTTTGTTGGGTGAGCCCCATGGCCCAGCAGGCAATGACCCGTTCGGCCTGCATGTAGAGCTCGGCCGCTTGGGTGATTTGGGCACGACTCAGGCCGCTTCCCGATTCGATTTGGGTCCAGGTCGTGTCCTCAAGGTCCCGGACGCAGACCGTGAACCCTTGGGTGTGGTTGTCGATGAAATCCTGGTCCAAGACCCCTCCCCCCGGCTGGGTCTCCCGTTCCAGGAGGACCTTCATCATGCCTTTGATCAAGGCCAGGTCGCCGCCGACCAGGGGTTGCAGGTAAAGGCTGGAAATCGAAGTGGGCCGCTGGAACAGGGTCGCCCCCAGGTGTTTGGGGTTGATGAAGCGCGTGAGCCCTGCTTCCTGGAGCGGGTTGACGGAGACGATCTTGCACCCCCGTCTGGCGGCCTTTTCCAGCTCCGTCAGCATCCGTGGGTGGTTGCTGCCCGGATTCTGTCCGAAAACAAAGATGGCATCCGCCAGCGCGAAGTCATCCAAGGTCACTGTTCCCTTGCCGGTACCAATGGCCTCGGTCAGGGCCACGCCGCTGGATTCGTGGCAGAGATTGGCAGAATCGGGCAGGTTGTTGGTCCCCAGTAAGCGCCCGAACAACTGGAAGAGAAAGGCCGCCTCGTTACTGGTGCGTCCCGAGGTATAGAGCACGGCCTGGTCCGGGTGGTCCAAGCCCCGCAGGTGGCGTCCGATGAGCGCAAACGCCGCCTCCCAACCGATAGGCTCATAGCGGTCGCTGTGACGATTGTAGCGCAGGGGCTCGGTCAGACGCCCCTGTTGTTCCAGCCAATAGTAGGACCGGCCACGCAATTGGGACAGGGTGTGGCGGGCAAAGAATTCACGACCGATGCGACGCTGGGTCGCCTCGTGGGCAATGGCCTTGATGCCGTTCTCGCACAACTCCAAACGGCTGGCCTGCCTGGGCTCGGGCCAGGCGCAACCGGGGCAATCGAAGCCCCCCGGTTGGTTGGTCTTGAGCAGGCACTTCACATCCCCCACGCGGTGATGCCACAAGTGTCGGGCACTGGAAAGCAGCGCACCCAGGCCGCCCGCGACCGTCCGGTTTTGCCTGGTCTGCTCTGCCATGGTCGGGTTCCTTATCGATAAGAGAAATACCAAGCCTGGACCTCCCCGGCCAAACGCTTAGAGGCTGTCTAAAAACCAACACATTTTCGGCTGGCTCCCCACGCTCCAGCGTGGGAGCAGACCTGGTCCCGACGGAGGAGGGATCTGACGCTCCAGCGT
>NZ_FLUY01000134.1 GCF_900092655.1 Candidatus Thiosymbion oneisti | reverse complement strand
AAGTGATAAGTGATAAGTGATAAGTGATAAGTGATAAGTGATAAGTGATAAGTGATAAGTGATAAGTGATAAGTGATGAAGTGGCAAGCTGCTCCCCATTCATCATTCATCATTCATCACCAGGGCAATTGTGAGCTATTTTGCATGCCGCCAAAATGCGGCGAGGAGGAATCATGAGCCTAGTTTCACCCAATCCCGCAGGAAACGTCCTGGGAGGTCTGCCCCTCGTCGGTGGCCTTCTGGGTGGTTCCCAGGGAGGTCTACCCCTCGTCGGCGGCCTTCTGGGCGGTTCCCAGGGAGGTCTACCCCTCGTCGGTGGCCTTTTGGGCGGCCTCCAGGGTACTCCGGCCCACCCGGGTATTCGGACCCTCCAGAATATTCGGACCCATCGGCATATTCGGACCGTCCGGCATATTCGGACCATGCGGAATATTCGGACCTCTCTCCCCAGCGCCTCGCTCCTCGACCTCCTCCAGGGGGGCTCGATCCTCGGCGGTGTCTTGAAATAGGGTGTGCAGGTCAGGAACGGCAGGTCGGCCGTTCCCGACACGAAACCATCTTTTTATCCAAAAATTAAGATGAAACGGGGGACTAAAATCAGCATCTGTAACGGCCGCTTGGTAGATCCGGCGAACGGGATCGACGCCGAGTGCGACCTGCATATCGCCGACGGGCGGATTGCCGCTGTCGGCTCGGCGCCGGCGGGGTTTCGCGCCGACCGCACCTTGGACGCGCGGGGCTTGGTCGTCTGTCCCGGCCTGGTGGATCTGTGCGCCCGGCTGCGCGAACCTGGGTTCGAGCACAAGGCCACGATCGCCGGCGAGACTGCCGCCGCCGCCGCGGCCGGCATCACCACTCTCTGTTGTCCACCGGATACCCAGCCGGTCATCGACACCCCCGCGGTAGCCCAGCTCGTGGCCCAGACCGCCGAGCGTCACGGCCAAGCTCGGGTCGTGCCTGCAGGCGCCCTCACCCAGGGCCTGGGGGGCGAGCAGATCAGTGAGATGGCGGCACTCAAGCACGCCGGATGTCCCGTCATGAGCCACGCCGATCGGCCGATCAAGAACACCCTGGTCCAGCGGCGGGCGATGGAATACGCGACTACCTACGGCCTCACCGTCTTTCTGCGCCCGGAGGACAAACACCTGCGGGACGGGGGGTGTGTCCACGAGGGTCGAGTGGCTACTCGCCTCGGGTTACCGGGCATCCCGGAAGCGGCGGAAACCGTCGCACTCGCGCGAGATCTGGCCCTCGCGGAACAGACCGGGGCCGGCATCCACTTCCGCTGCCTGTCCACCGGTCGCGCCACCCGCATGCTTGCCGAGGCGATCCAACGCGGCATCCGGGCGAGTGCCGATGTGAGTGCCCATCAGCTCTTCTTGACCGAAGACGACATCGGGGCGTTCGACAGCAACTGCCATGTCATACCGCCGCTGCGCACCAGCGAGGATCGAACGGCCCTGCGCGCCGCCCTGGCCCGGGGTGACCTAGCCGCCGTCTGCTCGGATCACCGCCCCCATGAGCAGGACGCCAAGCTGGCCCCGTTCCCCGCCACTGCGCCGGGTATCTCGGCCCTCGAGACCCTGCTGCCCCTCGTGCTGCGCTTGGTTGCCGAACAGGTGCTGGATCTGGCGACTGCGATTGCCCGGATCACCGTCGGACCGGCCCGGATCCTGCAATTGCCTGTGGGCCAGCTCGATCCGGGACGGGTCGCCGATGTCTGTGTCTTCGATCCCGATGCGTGCTGGACACCCTCGGCGTCGACCCTGGTCAGCGCCGGCCTCAATACCCCGTTTCTCGGCCAGGAACTCAAGGGACAGGTAGCCTGGACCCTGCTCGCCGGCCGCGTCGTGTTCCAACGTGAGACCACCTGAACCCTTTTCTTCCCCGCCGGGGGAATTACACGACCACGGCATGTCAAGCACTACCTCATTTGGTAGTGGCTAAGGTCTGAATGACATCGCCGCTAGTATATGTTGGGCACGCCACAAGCTGCACCCCCTCTCCCCCCGAGGGTGTCGCAAAAGCCCCTCTCCCGCCGGGAGAGGGGTTGGGGAGAGGGGGTCAAAGGGCGAGGATCAGTGCGTTTTATGACACCCTCCCGGCGGGAGAGGGGATCAAATGAAGAAATGGGGCATAATCAACCACTCTACGCTAACCATTTAAAAATTTACCACTACCAACATGGGAATCACTTTCTTGCCGCAATGTCATCGGTAGTTGAGAGCATCTGTACTGGTATCTTTCTGGAAGACGCCGAGATCCTCAAGCAGGAAGCCTGTGCAGGCGATCAATTCCTACTGTGCTTGAAGGCCCCGGAGTGCGCGCGGTACGCCCGGCCCGGTTCCTTCGTGCATCTGCAGTGCGATCCCCGGCTACCGATGCGTCGACCGCTCTCGCTCATGCGCGCGAGCCCGCGGGACAACCGGATAGAGCTCCTCTACAAGGCGGTCGGGAAGGGCACCCGACTCCTGGCCCTGAGGCAACCCGGTGAGCGCATCAGCCTGCTGGGACCCATCGGCCGCCCCTTCCAGCCGCATCCCGAGCACCCGCGGCCCCTGCTCATCGGCGGCGGCGTGGGCATCCCTCCCATGATCTTTCTAGCCGACGCCCTGCGCTCGGATCGACGGTTCCGACCCTTCGCCGTCCTCGGCTCCGAGGTACCCTTCCCCTTCCAGCCGCGTCCGTCCCAGTACCTGGTTCCGGGCCTGCCGCCGCAGGTGATCGCTGCCATGCCCTTGCTCGACGACTGGGGCATACCCAACCGGCTCACGAGTCTTTCGGACTTTCCGGGCTGCTTCCGGGGTTATGTCACGGATCTGGCGCGGAAGTGGCTGGAAGGCCTGGACAAATCGGCCCGCGCCGAAGTCGAGGTCTTCGCCTGCGGCCCCCACGCCATGCTCGAAGCAGTCGCCACCCTGGCACGCGAGCTCGGACTGCCCTGTCAAGTCTCCCTGGAGGAATTTATGGCCTGTGCCGTGGGCGGCTGCGCCGGCTGCGTCGTCCAGGTCCGGACCAAACAGGGACCGGCCATGCAGCGTGTGTGCGTGGATGGGCCCATTTTTGATGCCTGTGCCATTTTCGGGTAGCTGTCAGGTCCTTGTCTTGGTAAGCTATGAACAATAGAGTTATACCAGGCGGTAATTTGTTGATTTACAAATATATTTTTGAATTCCACAGGCCATCTGAGAGCGAAAAGAGCTGGATTCATTAATAAAACCGGTTCTTTTCGCTCTCATCTGGCCTCTGAATTTTGAAATATCTTGAAAAATTAACAACTTACCGACAGGTACAACTCTAATATTAAACCATATTGAGAATTGATATCTGCTATGAGAAAATCTAAATTTAACTTATTGTTGAAATATCTTCAAGATAATTCAATAATTATTGAATTATTGTTCGCAGTTTCATTGTTTTTCATTATTGCAGTAAACTCATATTATTTTCTTGGCAATAAATTATCAATAATTTTTATTTCTTACTTAATTATATATACTTTTTATCGATCCTTATTTGGATTGTTTTTTAATACTCTTTCATTGGGGTTAAAGATAAATTTATATCCTGCAATAGCTATAAGTTCTTTTTTATTGACAATCGTGATCTCTAAGTGGCCCGGATTATTCCAGAATGACTCGCTGGGAACTCTAGAAACTGTTAAATCACTAAATATTTCAAATTGGTATGGCTTAATGTCGCCAATTTTATTTATTGGTCAATATTATGTTTTTCCACATGAGTTTTCTTTGGTTGTGCCAAATTTAGTTGTTTTTGCACTGTCTACTTACATCTGTTGTATTTACATACAAAAGAGTATCAAATCTTGGAAAATATCATTTATTATTATTTCTTTCCTTTTTGTTGTTTTTACAATGTCAGTACCTCTAATAAATCACTTATTACTTGCGGGGCATTATACTTCTTTATTTGGATTTCTATCCTTATTGATTGGTGTTTCAATATTTACATTGCTGGGCAGCAATGAGGAATTTAATTACAAGCCTTGGTTATATGTGTCTGTTTTATCGGCTTTATCGATGGGTTTGCGGTATGAAGGTGTGCTCAATGTATTAATAACGACTTTAGCAATCGTACTTTACATCAAGAAAAATTTTGAGTTATCTTCAAAAACAAACAATGTATTTAAAATTTGTTTTGTTTTATCTCCATCATTAATTTCAGTTATTTTAATTTTCCTGGTTAACTTTGTACCATATTTTGACCAAAAGAAAAACAATCACTATGAAGTACTTCCGTTAGCAGGAATAGCTGCGTATATTCTAAAGCAACCTGATTGGATTTCTCCCGATAAAAAGAAAACTTTAGAAAGTATTGGTCGATTTATTGATATTAAATATATCACCGAAACACAGCATGGTCATACTGAACCAAATTATTTTTTTCATAAAAGAAACCTGCAAGCAACTAATGAAGATAAGAGATCTTTTATATCTGGCGTATTTGAACTTATACTTTGGAATCCTGCGCACTTTATGAATTCTAGATTATTGTTAGCTTTTGCAACTTCTGGTATGCACCAGGATGGTGGTTGGTTTTACTATGACGGTATTCGGCTTATGAACGATCCGAGAATAAAGGAGCTTAGAGATAATTACCTACGGAGACCGCTTCCAACACTAGAAGCTTGGCTAGATCAACAGATGGTATCAGCTGCCCAATATAAGGGAGTATCAACTACCGGGTCATTTATCTCACATAATTGGGTTCTATTTCTAATATTATTTATAATTCCTATTGTTTTTATAAAAAGGAACAATATCGAGTTTGTTTTTTTGGTTATGGTATTAATAGCAAAAATACCTGTAAATTTGATATTTATGCCAACCTCACATTCAATGCACTATTTGACCATTTACGCAGGGTGGACAATTGTGTTGTGTCTTGCTGTAAGCCATTCTCTGAGAGGGTATCACGGATCCGCTCGAATGCGAACTAAAGCTTGATAGATGTTGAAAGGCGAACACATTTGAACTTGGCACAGGTTAGTTCAGTATCTTTTATTGACTCAACCACTATGCACTAAAGTGCATAGGTTGCCCCCTGGACTGAAAGTCCTAAATCATTCCAGGATAATGTTT
>NZ_FLUY01000520.1 GCF_900092655.1 Candidatus Thiosymbion oneisti | reverse complement strand
GGCGGTCCCGGGCCGGCTGGGACCGCCGTCTTTCAGACGGCTTACGGACCCCATGACCAGCTGTCGGCAACGCTCAGCGCAGACGCCTTCTGGGCC
>NZ_FLUY01000576.1 GCF_900092655.1 Candidatus Thiosymbion oneisti | reverse complement strand
GACGCTGGGACCGCCGTCTTTCAGACGGCTTACGCACCCAATGACCAGCTGTCGGCAACGGTCAGAGCAGACGCCTTGTG
>NZ_FLUY01000670.1 GCF_900092655.1 Candidatus Thiosymbion oneisti | reverse complement strand
CACAGAGGACACAGAGAAGAGCGCAGGCCAATTCTCTGTGTTCTCTGGTGCGCCAGGAGAAGCCTGGTTAGTCTAGCAATCTGAAAGGAGGTTGCCATGTGAATTGCT
>NZ_FLUY01000079.1 GCF_900092655.1 Candidatus Thiosymbion oneisti | reverse complement strand
ATTCCCGGCCAACGCCGCTGGTATCCCCCGTGGCTGAGGTTCGATGCGGCCGCGCCGCTTTGCCGGCGCACTCCAAAGCAGTCCG
>NZ_FLUY01001682.1 GCF_900092655.1 Candidatus Thiosymbion oneisti | reverse complement strand
AACTCTTTCTGCACCGCTATAATACCGAACTGTTGCCAGCTGTTGGCTAAGATTTCACTCATATATTAACCACTACCCGCCAGAGCGATGCAGGTTGCAACGGCAACAACCAAACATATCGCAACCACAGCTGATACCGGATGGTTAACGGTAGATCCCTTGCTTTCGGGCGGTTCTTTTTTTGTTTGCTCGCCTTTTTTTGATTCTGTTGACATTGAACTTGAGTAATCAACGATAAGTTTTGCGGCAAAACCGAACAATAGCATCCCTACGAGAAGGAATTTTTGGTGAAACCAATCATCCTCCCTTTCGATCCTGAGTTTGATCTCTTCGACAGCCTTGTTGTGTTCTGCTAATATAATATCACTTTCTGTAAATCCGAAGATTGATAATTCTTTTGGGTTACTCACACCGAATCGCTTTTCGAATTCGATTTCTTTAAGGCAGGATTCTGCTTTCCCTTCTTTACAGATGTCGACAGGCGGAAACCAAAACAGCATCAACATGACCGGTATTCCGAGAAAAAAAACCAAAACAACCCCTTTCCGAAAATCTTCCAAAGGCAAATAAAGGATAAATAACGCAAGCAATATAACGAGGATGAAGAATGCGAATGTCTGCACTAAATCTTCAGCAGCGAGCTTCTCACAAGTGAGCGTCTCACAATTGCTCGCCACAAAATCGAGCTTCCCAAAATTGTCCGCCACAGAATCGAGCGTATGCTCATTAAAAAGTATCAACAGCATCAAGCATATCGAAAGTAAAAGGAATAGGCCGACAAACACCCTCCGCCATTTCAGAGACCAGAAGTTAGAGTTCATGGTTCTCTCCAAAACACCTGCCAAGGATTACGTGAAGCGATTGTCGTCAAGTCCCGTCCCACCGGGACCGCCGAACTGAGCCTCAGCTGAGTTGCCGATATTGCCAGGACGACAATTGACAAACATCTCCTCCACGTAGCCAGAACCACGGCTGATATACTGGCGCAAAGGATTAAGAGATTCAATGCATTTTTTCAACTATAGAGGGGACCATAGAGCCAACCGAAGCAAAGAAAGTGTCTCAAGCGGGTCCGAACTTGCAGGGCGGGCGCGTATAAATTTCTTTTTGATTAACAAGTTACTACCAGCCATGTCGATTGGGCAAAGCCGGGAGCGCCGGCATCCTGCCGGCTCGTAGGTTGGGCAAAGCCGGATCAGGGACGATCCG
>NZ_FLUY01000236.1 GCF_900092655.1 Candidatus Thiosymbion oneisti | reverse complement strand
CGCTTCCGAGGCCCAAGAGCGCTCCCTGCAGATTCGCCCGCGAATTCTTTCACAATCTCTGGAGCGTGGGAACGAGCAAAATCAACAAATCAGGCTGAATATGACAAAGTAGAATTTGCGCTGATTCGCGTTCATTTGCGGTAAAAAATGATTCCCATGCTCATCAGGTATCCCGGTCGTGGCCGAGGACCCGGGGTTGGGTATAGTAATCGATGGTGGGGGCGGCGATGTTCATGAGCAATACGCAGAAGGCCACCGCGTCCGGATAGCCGCCCCAGGTCCTGATCACGAAGACCAGCACACCGATCGTGGCCCCGAAAATGAGCTGACCCTTGGGGGTAGTGCAGGCGGACACGGGGTCGGTGGCAATGAAGAAAGCCCCCAGGATGGCCCCGCCGCTGAACAGGTGGAAGGCGGGAAAGGGATGGGTTTGGGGGTCCAGGGTCCAGAAGAAGCCGGCGGTGATGAGCAAGCCCAGCAGCATGGACACCGGGATGTGCCAACTGATGACGCGCCTCCAGAGCAGGAAGAAACCCCCGAGCAGGAACCAGTTGCCCACCCACTCCCAGCCGCGGCCACCGAAATCCCCCCACAGGGGGCTGGCGCGGATCTCCTCGATCATCAGATTCTGATCGAGCTGCGTGCGCATCTGGTCCAGGGGCGTAGCCATGGTGATGGCGTCCCAGGTCGACCCCGCGGGCGGCGTTCCCGTAAAGATCAGGCGTACTGAATCGACGAAGCCGAGGTTCTGCTCCGCCAGCATGTAGGGCGGCAGCCAGCTGGTCATAGCCAGGGGATAGGAGACCAGCAGAAAGACATAGCCTGCCATGGCCGGATTGAATGGGTTGTAGCCCAGCCCGCCGTACAGCTGTTTTGCCACGCCGATGGCAAACACCATGCCCAGCAGGGTCAGCCACCAAGGCAAAGTAGGCGGTACCGCGAGGGCGAACAGCAAGGCTGTGACCAAGGCGCTCAGGTCCCGCAGCGCCGGCAGTGCCGGGCGCCGGCGCAGCTTGAGCGCGACCGTCTCGGTCAGCACGGCGAACAGACCGGCCAGGACCAGGTTGATGAGGATGCCCCAACCGAAGTACCAGATCATGGCCAGGGTCCCTGGAATCAGGGCCAAGATGACCTCGAGCATGATCCGGTCGACCCGATTGGGGCGACTGCCGTGGGGGGAAGAGACGATGCCGTCCGCCATGCCGTGTCCTCAGCCCTCGCCGGCCGATTGCGTCCCGGCCGTCGCCGCTGCCCGACGCCGCTGCTCGGCCGCCGCGATCTGCCGCTGTTGGGAGGGGGTTAGATTCCGCGTGTTCTTAGGAGCCATCCCTTGTTTGGCCAAGGCCGCCTTCTTGGCCGCAACCCGCGCCTTGGCCGCCTCGATCGCCGCCTGCTTGGGGTCTTGGGTGGCCGCGGTATGGTCTGGTCCGGCCTGCGCCGGATCGGTGGTGGCCGGGCGTGCGGTCAGGGCCTTCTGCTGGCGGCGCAGCTTGGCCTTGCGTGCTTGCTCCAGGCGTTCGAGCCGCGCCGTTCTGGCCTCGTAGCGGACCCGTGCGTGCTCGGCGGTGCGCTGGTCCTGCTCTCGGCTCCGAATCTCTGCCTTCGCGTAGCGGTAATACTGCACGAGGGGGATGTGGGACGGGCAGACCTGGGAGCAACAACCGCACTCGATGCAGTCGAACAGCTTGTAGTCCCGCACCTTATCCAGGTCCTTGGACCAGGCATACCAGTACAGCTGCTGGGGCAACAGGCTCACCGGACAGACCTCGGCGCACTTGCCGCAGCGGATACAAGGTTGCGCCGGTCTGGGGGCCGGTGCCTCTTGGTCGGTTAGGGCGAGGATGCAATTGGTCCCCTTGGTGACCGGCACCTGCTCGGAATTCAGGGTGAAGCCCATCATGGGGCCACCCAGCACCAGCTTGCGGACCTCCCCGGCGAACCCACCCGCCGCTCGGATCAGGTCAGCGACAGGGGTACCGATAAGGACCTCGAAGTTGCGGGGCTCCTTGATGCCGCGTCCGCTTAAGGTGATATAGCGGGCGATCGGCGGCTTACCCGTGATTACCGCCTCGGCCACCGCGGCCAGGGAGGCTACGTTCTGGCACAGGATCCCGATTTGGGCCGGGGTGCCCTTGGTCGGCACCTCCTTGCCGGTGAGGGCGCGGATGAGCTGCTTCTCGCCGCCGCTGGGATACAGGGTGGGAATGGCGCAGACCTGGGTGAATTTCCTGA
This sequence comes from Candidatus Thiosymbion oneisti, assembly GCF_900092655.1. Lineage (GTDB taxonomy): Bacteria > Pseudomonadota > Gammaproteobacteria > Chromatiales > Chromatiaceae > Thiosymbion > Thiosymbion oneisti. The sequence goes on along the minus strand of NZ_FLUY01000236.1, from coordinate 1,116 downwards.
TGTCACTCTCCGCCACCGCCAGCCGCATGGCCGCGATGGCCTGGGGTTTGTTGTCCTCGATGCCGATCAGGCACTCGCGGGCACCCAGCAGGTGCATGACGATGCTTGCCCCTTGGACGATGCGACCAGCGTGTTCCCGCATCAGCATGTCGTCGCAGGTGATGTAGGGCTCGCACTCGGCGCCGTTCAAGATAAGCGTCCGGATCGGTTGGTGCGGCTCCGGATCGAGCTTGACACTGGTCGGGAAGGCGGCACCGCCCAGCCCCACGATGCCGGCCCAGCGGATGCGCTCGCGCAGCGTCGAGGCATCCAGGTCCTTGTAGTTTTCCAGGGGCTTGGGTCGCCGCGCCCACTGGTCCAGGCCATCGGTCCGGATGACGATGCAGGTACCGCCGAGCCCGGACGGGTGGGGGACCGGCCGCTCCTCGACGGCGACCACCATCCCTGAGCTGGAGGCATGGACCGGGGCGCTCATGTAGCCCTGGGGCTCGGCGATCCGTTGGCCCTTCAGTACCCAGTCGCCGACCCGAACCAAGGGCAATGCAGGGGCACCGACATGCTGCTGCACGGGTATCGTCAGGAACGACGGCAAAGGCGCCTTGGCTACCGGGCGGCCGGTGGACAACTCCTTTTCAGCGGGCAGATGGATACCGCCGTGGAATCGCCATAGCCGGCGCTGTTGCGGGTTGGGTGAGTGCAAAACTAAAGATTCGTTCGGTTCGGCAAGACTATCGATTTTGGTAGTACCTAATATGTAGTGATAAATTTCCGGTTAAACGCTACCAACAATGCTTCGAGCTTTGTGCTGTTTCTTATCATCCCCACGCGCCGCGTGGGGACGTGGAAGCTCCGCGCTGCGGAGAAGTCGGGTCGAAACAGCCTCTTGCCGGCAAATCCTGGCCGGCAGGATGCCGGCGTTCCCAGCGCCGCGGCGGGATGCACCACGCTTTCTTGCCTTACGGTCCTGTTATCCGATTAGTACAGGATTTCCAGGATTCACAGGATTTTCCTTCGTTTTAATTTCGTATCCCATTTCACTTGATTTTGCTATAGGGAATGCCCGACCTGGCATTCCGAACAGTTTATGGAACGGCGGGTCGGCCGTTCCCTACAAAA
>NZ_FLUY01001038.1 GCF_900092655.1 Candidatus Thiosymbion oneisti | reverse complement strand
GCGTTCCCACGCTGGAGCGTCACTGCCATTAAGTTAAGGAAAAGCGCAAAAATATGCCGCATACTTCACGTTTTTTCG
>NZ_FLUY01001658.1 GCF_900092655.1 Candidatus Thiosymbion oneisti | reverse complement strand
CCCGAGCTCAGGAAGCCCTGTTGCCGCCCCGGGTCGAAGCTTATGTCAGCGAGACCAACCGGGTACGGGCGATCGACGCTGACGTGAACACGCTCGAC
>NZ_FLUY01000511.1 GCF_900092655.1 Candidatus Thiosymbion oneisti | reverse complement strand
TTCAGGGGTTACTGCGCCCGGCGAAAAGCAGCAAGCAATGCCCAGGCCATCGCGCAACCGGCCGGGTAAGACGTAAGCCTCTATTT
>NZ_FLUY01000144.1 GCF_900092655.1 Candidatus Thiosymbion oneisti | reverse complement strand
TCGCTGACGTGCCGGCAAAGCAGTTGGTCCGCTGGTATCGTCAGCGCATGCAAATCGAGGAAAGCTTTCGCGATTTGGGTAGTGGATAAATTCTAAATGCTGAAGTCTGCCAACCCCTCCCTCGTCATTCCGGCAGGGATTGCCGGAATC
>NZ_FLUY01000682.1 GCF_900092655.1 Candidatus Thiosymbion oneisti | reverse complement strand
CCTATAAGTGAAAAAGTAGAGCGATTCATCTTTTTGACCCCCTCTCCCCAACCCCTCTCCCGGCGGGAGAGGGGACAGAGTAGCCAGTACCGCTGGTCATGTTATCACTTATGTATTAGCCATTATCTGCGTCTACTTGGCAGAAACCGCCAAGGCAGGCAAATCAAAAACCTAAAGGAATTAGAACAAGCACTCAAATCCGCTTAAATTCTGAATCTTTTCGGCATAAGATGTGAAATTTCTTATAATTATCATGGCCTTCCGGTTTCGGCAATCCCTGTCGAACTTAGCAGTATTGCCTTGGGATGTATGGAGGGGATAGCCCGCGTAGGGCGGGTGAGAGGCACGCTTCAGGGCCAAACCAACCACTGTGATCGGGTGCCTCGTCACCCGCCGTATAGGTGTGGTAGTCCCCAGGTGGCGGGTGGCGGCCATCCCTGGCCTGACGCGAGCTCACCTGTTAATTGGGTGTTAGGCATCGAAATAACCAAAAATCAACAGGATATTGTTATGGCATACAGTGAATTTACAATAAAAAAGGCAAAAGACGAATTTGGACTAAAAATCGCCGAAAACAAAGATATTTTCGAGGAGGTGGAATCTGTTGAAGTCAGTGATGACCTTAGAATTAAATTGGAGGAAAATGTGCCATTAGCCTTGGCCATAAATACGGAGAAAGCAAGATCAGAGTTTATTATTGCCTTTGTTTTATTGGAATTAAGAAATAACTTCAAAGGCAAAATCAGTTTATTTTCAGGAATAGACTTTGAAGTCGACAAAGAAAAACATCTAAATGGTTTTTGTGATTTCATTATTAGCCTTTCTTCGGAACAGCTTTTTCTCACCACCCCCATTGTGACGGTAGTTGAAGCAAAGAATGAAAACATTATCGGTGGAATCGGGCAATGTTTGGCTGAAATGGTCGCATCAAAAATATTCAATGAAAATGAAAATAATCATTTAGATAATATCTATGGAGTGGTCACCACGGGAAGTGCCTGGAAATTTTTAAAGCTTAGTAGGCATACGGTCTTTATAGATAAAAAGGAATATCACATTGAACATATTGGAAAAATTATGGGGATTTTAAGTGCGATGATAAATCAAATCGCCTGACCAGGGAGCGGTGAGTCGTTCTGAAAGAGGCCTGTTCAACGTGTCGAGGAGGTGAGAAATATGGCATTTATTGTCCCAGCACGCTAGTCCAAAACTATGCACTTTAGTGCAAGGCTTTAGCTGCTACACAGGTATGCTACAA
>NZ_FLUY01001664.1 GCF_900092655.1 Candidatus Thiosymbion oneisti | reverse complement strand
TCCCGCGTCGTGCTGGCTTCGGCTTCTCTGGCAGCTCGGCCACCTGCTCCTTGTGTTTCGAGGCCGGTCTCGGGTCATCCTATAATGGCTTACGGCTCACAACTTTGCTGTCCCCGTCT
>NZ_FLUY01001622.1 GCF_900092655.1 Candidatus Thiosymbion oneisti | reverse complement strand
AACACCTCCGCCAGAGGCTTACTCGATTTCTATCGGCGCCGACGCAAGCTCTGCTACTGAGGCCGTTGACACTAACTTAATGGCAGTGA
>NZ_FLUY01000963.1 GCF_900092655.1 Candidatus Thiosymbion oneisti | reverse complement strand
CTCGAGTAGCTTTAGCTTGACATCGGCTTCAGCCGACCCCCCATACCACCAACTTCCAGTTGGTGGTGGTTGATTTACACCTCAAGGAATGTGAGTTTAGATTTAATCATCGAGCGGAAAATCTCTATGATAGAATACTAACTCTACTGAGAGAAAACCCACTCTAAAGTTATCTAGACCCAACTGCAAATTGAGAGGCTTATATGAAAATCAATGTAGTCATTGAAAAAGATGGAGACGGTTACTTGGCTAGAGTAGAAGGGCATCAAAATTTGTTTGCATTTGCCTACACTGAAAAAGAGGCTGTTATAGAGTTAAAGAATGTTGTTGAAATGGTTATGGATTACCATCTTGAGCAGGTAAACGATGAGAGAATCATCAGAAATGAGCTGGCTACCACGGTAGAAAAGTATGCCCTTCAAGTATAGGGAGATTGAAAGAAGGCTAATGAAAATGGGATATAGAGTTGTGCGCCAAAAAGGTTCACACGTCATATTTGGGGACCTTGAAAAATCCAGCTTTTCAGGGGGGCGTGAGTAGTTAATGAAATACTACGGACTTATGCCGAACTGGG
>NZ_FLUY01000900.1 GCF_900092655.1 Candidatus Thiosymbion oneisti | reverse complement strand
CTTGGCCGCTCACTTTCCGGCCCATTTAACGCCACGACGCAATGGCGCCAAGACGCAAAGTTTCTTTGTTCTTTCTTTGCG
>NZ_FLUY01000037.1 GCF_900092655.1 Candidatus Thiosymbion oneisti | reverse complement strand
CCCTGAAGTATCCCCACAAATCAGCCTCTGGCTCCCACGCTCCAGCGTGGGAGCAAATCCAGACGCTCCAGCGTCATGA
>NZ_FLUY01000145.1 GCF_900092655.1 Candidatus Thiosymbion oneisti | reverse complement strand
TCCCAGTTCGGCATAAGTCCGTAGTATTTCATTAACTACTCACGCCCCCCTGAAAAGCTGGATTTTTCAAGGTCCCCGAATCTCCCCCACCAATAAGGCAATAACCTTTTCTTTTTGGGTAGTGGATAAATTCTAAATGCTGAAGTCTGCCAACCCCTCCCTCGTCATTCCGGCAGGGATTGCCGGAATC
>NZ_FLUY01001735.1 GCF_900092655.1 Candidatus Thiosymbion oneisti | reverse complement strand
ATGGATTCCGGACTGGTCGAAGAGGACGACAGTCGGTAGCACGATGACCGATGACGGAACGGGCAGTCTTTTCTCAACAACAACAGCAAGTTATACGACGCCCCTCTGGCTTGCTGAGAA
>NZ_FLUY01000664.1 GCF_900092655.1 Candidatus Thiosymbion oneisti | reverse complement strand
CTGTGAAAGTATTCCTGGATTTTCAGATCCAAAGGGACAGGACGACACAATTTTCCCTAAATTGAGCAGAAAATCTTCCTCCTCATACCACGTGGTATAGGATTTAGCGTGGAATATGGCGGTCTCATCCCACCACTTCCGGGAAAACCGAATACTTTCACAGTCTCTGGAGCGTGGGAACGAGCGTGGGCATCACCTTTTCGACGTTCTCGGAGAGAGGGATTAGGGAGCGGATGAGCCAAGTGCGTCGGTTATGCATGTCAACAGCTCCTAACCTCCTCCGCTGACCTTCCGCCAGGTTTCACCGCCCAATTCGTCCCCATGCTGACGCACATCTTGGTCAAGGATCTGGCGATCGTCAGCGGCCTCGAGCTCGACTTCGAGGCCGGCATGACGGCACTCACCGGCGAGACGGGGGCGGGTAAATCCATCCTCATCGACGCCCTGGGGCTCGTGCTGGGGGACAAGGCCGACGCCCAGCTGGTGCGCGCCGGCTGCGAACGGGCGGAGATCATCGCCGGGTTCGACCTGCGGGCCTGCCCCGAGGCCCAGGACTGGCTCGCCGACCAAGACCTGGACGCGGGTGACGAATGCTTGGTGCGCAGACTCCTCATGCGCCAAGGGCGCTCCCGGGCCTATATCAACGGCCACCCGGCCACCGGGGCCCAACTGCAGGGCCTGGGCGAACGCCTGGTCGATATCCACGGCCAACACGCCCATCAATCCCTGCTCCGGGCGGCACACCAACGGGACCTGCTCGACGACTACGGCGGCACCGGCGATCTGGCGGCCCAGGTGGCCGACCGGTATCGGACCTATCGCGACCATGACCAGCGGCTGGGTCGCCTCCGGGCCGAGAGCGCCGATCGGGCCGCGCGCCTGGAGCTGCTGCGCTACCAGGTGGAGGAGCTCGCGGACCTGGGTCTGGACGCCGGCGAAATCCGCGCTCTGGACCAAGAACAGAAACGGCTCGCCAATCTGGGAGAGCTCCAGGGCACGACCGGCCGCCTGCTGCAACGGCTGTACGAAGGCGAACCCTCGCTGCACGCCGAGCTGAGCCACGCCGGTACTGATCTGGAGACCCTGAGCAACCTGGACGCACGCCTGTCCGCGACCCGCGAGCTGGTGGAAGGCGCCGCCATCCAGGTCGAGGAGGCGGCGGCCAACCTGCGCCGCTATCTGGACGAGCTGGACCTGGACCCAGGGCTCCTGGAGCAGGTAGAGCGGCGCCTCACCCAGGTCCACGACCTGGCCCGCAAGTACCGGGTGCCCCCGGACCGGATCCCCGAGACCCTCCAGGCCATGCGCGAGGAACTGGAGGCCCTGGAACGCGACGACACGGCCTTAGCAACCCTGGCCGGGGAGCGCGACCAGGCGCGCGCGGCATTTCTCACCGCCGCCGAACAGCTCAGCGACGCCCGCTCCCAGGCCGCGCAAAGGCTCTCCGAGACGGTCACCAAGGCCATGCAGGGGCTCGGGATGGGCGGCGGACGCTGCGCGGTGGAGGTCACCAGGGTTCAGCCTGAGGCGGCCACCGCCCAGGGGCTCGACCGGGTGGAGTTCCTGGTCAGTGCCAACCCGGGCCAGCCCATGCAACCCCTGGCGAAGGTAGCCTCCGGGGGCGAGCTGTCCCGGATCAGCCTCGGCCTACAGGTCGCCACCGCCGAGTGCGGCGCGGTGCCGACCCTGGTCTTCGATGAGGTCGATGTAGGGATCGGGGGCGGCGTGGCCGAGATCGTCGGTAGCCTGCTGCGCACCCTGGGCGGGGCACGCCAGGTCCTCTGCGTCACCCACCTGCCCCAGGTGGCGGCCCAGGCCCACAACCACCTGCTGGTCCGCAAGCTTACCCGCGACGACCAGACCTACACCGCCATCGAAAACCTGGGAGCAGCGGAACGTGTGGACGAAGTAGCGCGCATGTTGGGAGGCCGGGAGATCACCCGCAAGACCCTGGACCATGCCCGAGAGATGATCGAGCGTTCCCAGCGTTGAGTCTGGAAAAAGAACTGACAGCCCACCGCCTCGGTACAGGAACCGAAATCGCGTTCGCCTTTTAAATCCGCAGATTACGCAGATTTCCGCAGATGAAGAAAAAACAATCTGCGAAAATCTGCGTAATGTCGGGGTCCCGAGTGATCATATACCGAGGAGGAGCTATCCGCTGTTGCAGGTGAGAGCGGTTTTACGCTTGCTTGCGGGGGAGGAAAAGGAGGAGCGCGCGAAGGCAGGCGAGAGATAGGGCCACAGTGCATGACCTCATTTGTTCAAAAAGACGTGAATCCGTGAGATAAAATCCAGGATTTCGGTTAACTCTATGATTTTACTTGGATTTTCAAAGATTGGCTATTTCACCTGCTGGGTGAGTCCAAAAATGAATGAATTTTTCCATTATCCTGTTGTT
>NZ_FLUY01001242.1 GCF_900092655.1 Candidatus Thiosymbion oneisti | reverse complement strand
AGATCGCCGGTCTCATCGATGAAGATGTTGCCGCCGGTGGCCTGCGCGTCGAGCTTGGTTGCAACAGCCGTGTCGATGGCGCCGGCTCCTGATGCGCCG
>NZ_FLUY01000122.1 GCF_900092655.1 Candidatus Thiosymbion oneisti | reverse complement strand
GCGCCATCCGCCGGATGCCTCACCCCTTGCGGTTGTCCCAACCCAGAGAACCACGGATGGACACCGATGGACACGGATATGGA
>NZ_FLUY01000146.1 GCF_900092655.1 Candidatus Thiosymbion oneisti | reverse complement strand
CTGGATTCCGGCAATCCCTGCCGGAATGACGAGGGAGGGGTTGGCAGACTTCAGCATTTAGAATTTATCCACTACCCAAA
>NZ_FLUY01000083.1 GCF_900092655.1 Candidatus Thiosymbion oneisti | reverse complement strand
GGCTTGACCTGTGAGGGCATCAGCTGGGCGAGGTGTTGCAGGAAGCCCTGCTGCACAACGCGGTTGCCGAGCTGCTTCTG
>NZ_FLUY01000775.1 GCF_900092655.1 Candidatus Thiosymbion oneisti | reverse complement strand
AGACACTCCGCGGCGCGGAGCTTCTGCGTTCCCACGCGGCGCGTGGGAACGAGAGAAAATCTGTTAATTGAGAACGCTCCCTAAGAAGCTGTCTAAAAACTAACCCATTGATTTTAAGCCGGTAGGCTGGGTTGAGGGACGAGACCCAGCAAACCAGGCTTGCCCCTAAAAGCTGGGTTTCGTTCCTCAACCCAACCTACCGCCTACTCTGGCCTACGGCCCTTTTTTAGACAGCCTCTGAGCCGAAACGGGGTGGGGACTGTCAGCAACCCTGAATGATTCGGCGCTGTTTGGGGGACCGGACTCAAGATTTTTGAGAGTCTTTGCTTGCCGGTTGTGATTGAGATGGGGTACGTTCCGAACTGGAAGCCTTATTCGCCGGTTGTGATTGAGGCATGTCCGAACCGGACTTACTCGCCGGTTGCGACTGAGGCACATCCGAACCGGAACCCTTACTCACCGGTTGCGATTGAGATGTGACATGTTTCAGACCGGAACCCCTATTTGCCGGTTGTGATTGAGATGGGGCAGGTTCCGAACTGGAATTTTTGCTTGTCAATTGTGAAATCATTTTATCCATTAAAAAAAACAGAAGCTCCACATTGTAGCCGGTTAGAAATGATACGGCAAAGCCGGAAAGGCCAGCACTGAGATTATTTCCCGTAAAGAACCAACTGACGGTCAACCCCGCAAGTGCCCCGGTTAGAATACGTAACCGATAATTGATTTCTGTCAGTGGTAAATAGGTAAGACTCTCCAATTCCCGCGATAAGGTCCTTAACACATAGAAGATTGCACCTAACAAACCATAGAGCAAAGGAAGTAGATATCTTTCCAGAGCGATAGTCACATATGCGGAAGAAAAAGTGTTCAAAAAGAACCGATTTCGTGTTATATCATGTTCCCGCTCGAGCTGTTTTTCTCGCAATGTTTCTTTTAACGTCTTAAGTCGTTCGCGTTGGTTGTTTGCGTCTTGTTTTGTGCTATCCGTGGGCTCATTTTTTAATTGTACGGATGTTTCTTGAGCCGCGTTATCTGCATGTTCACTCTGTGGCTGTATGGACATTTCCTGCTGTGCAATCTCATCTTCCAGCATCGCAAATTGGGTTTCGTAATCTGTTTCACGATACCCTCTAAGCTTACCTTGAAACTCGTCCTTAAAGAGGAGAGTCAACCATATCTTATTCCAACTTGTGAGCAGCGCATAGTTTGCATCTTCTTTTTGCTCAATCTCCTTGAATTGAACTTTTAACGCTTTGATAGTGTGGTCATCTTCCAGGTTCTGGTCTGTCAGTTTTTTGAGATGCCTGACTTCTGCGATTTTCGCCCTAATCTCCTCTTTTTGCTCAAACAGTTCTCTCGATTTCGTTTTTGCCGTGACGCCGATGATCAAATAGATCTGAACGACAAGTAAGATGATGACTGACAAAACGGCAACACCTCTATAGTGTGACGCAACTTTATCAATATTTCCCTCCATGTACTTCTTTCTTTTAGGGGATTGATGTATCGCTCTCAGGGATTGGATTGTCACGGGTTTTATGGCACGTGTCACATTCGTAAGCGATCGCCAAAATAACTGCTCCCGCTCTGCGCTCAATGTGCCTTCTCGGTATGAAAACTTCGCTTCGACCAAGACTGAGATGTCATGTTCATCAAGTGCAATACCCTTCTCGGCGACATGTTGAAGCAACAATTGAGCATCTTCAATCGCGGGCGCAATATCGTCCGTCTTCAAAGATAGCGAAGAAGGTTGTGGATTGGTATTGGGCTTCATTTACAGTCCCCTTCATTCGAATTTTCAGAGCCCGTCCGGCTTATGGGTTCGTAGCGAGGGAGCGAGGGGCGAAAGGCAATTTTTCAAGGTTCCTTGTGAGGTGTTGTCGAATGCAAGCTGGTAGCGATTCTCGAAGGACACCGTGGCGTGCAATGAAGTCTACATCATTACCGCTCACAAAGGACACCCCCTGGGCACCCGCAAGCGTCGCGTCCGGTCCCCCAAACAGCATGTCCGGCGTTATTTGGTGCGGCCCGAGAAGGCGTCGTGTTGTGTTACGCTGCGTTCGACGTCGTGCCCTCCGAGACGTTTCCCCGCGCGGCTAACGCAACCTACACCCAAAGCAAGACCCGCGCGGGCAAGCTTTTCAAGGTGCCCCTAAGCAAGTACCCTGTTATCATTCTGGCTTTAAAAACCTCGAGAAAATTGCCTTCCCGACAATTTTTAGTGAAAATTGACTTTCCATTTCGCATTATTTTTCAAGTACTTGTGCACTTGAAAACAGGTTGCTTTTTTACATAAGGTGAAAGCTTATATGAAACAACGATTAATTCTACTACTCCCTTTTCTATTGCTCTTCTTACTGCTGACTAGCTGCGGCGGGCAGGGGGCGAAGCCGACCCCGACCCCCACGCCGACGGATACGGATTACTGCCTGAAGGCGGAACAGAATCTCAAACGCATGCAGTGCAAGGACCGAGCCGGTGACCCGATGTGGGTGAACCGGCGCGGGGAGCGTTTCCGGGACACCTGCAAGACGGCCCAACGAGAAGGTCGCATTTTTCTCAATCCGAAGTGTATAGCGAATGCAAAGAGCTGTACCGAGGCCAACCGGTGCCCGGCGGAGGGAATGCAATGAGCGTATCGATCATTGAACACGGCGATGGCGTCATCACCCGTCCGGGCGGTCAGCTCGACGACCGGGAGATGGGGATCTTCGACCACAAGGCGGGGGTTCACCGCAAGCCCGACTGGTCTTCCCTGGATCGCAGCTTCTCCCGCATCGAGAAGCCGATGCGCCAGAAGGCGGGCGCAAGTCGGGAAGGCCGTGACCACATCATCCCGGAGCATACCCCCATCAGCGACCAGGGGCGTATCAATTCGTGTACCGCCAACAGCTGGTGCGACATGCTGGAGATCCTCGACGGTCTCGCAGGCGGCGACAGGGTCGAACAGCTCAGTCGCCTGTTCCTCTATTGGACCGCCAGGTACTACACGGGCGATACGGAGCGTGACGGAGGCTCCTATTTACGGGCCGCCGCCCACCAGTTGCGGAAGATCGGTGTCGTCGAGGAGAAGTACCTTCCCTACAAGGACACGACCGAGGCCGTCTTTGAGTCCCCGGCGTTGGACCTCTACACGATGGCCAGTAATAACCAGCTCAAAGGCTTCTACCGAGTGACTTCCGTCGGCTCGACGCGGGGGCTCAAGGAGATCGAGCTTGCCATCCGGGCCGATCATCCGGTGGTCTTCGGCGCCCCCATCGATCGAGCCTTCACTCAGGCCCGCGGTATGGACGTCTTCGCTCCACCCGGCGGGAACGAAACCACCGAGTGGCATGCCATGATCCTTGTCGGCGTCGTCTACGACAAGGGTACTCGGCATTGGTTGCTGCGTAACAGTTGGGGTAAACGGTGGGGAGAGAACGGGCACATCAAGGTAACCGACGACTATGTGCGGCAGTTCCGGGACGTGTGGGTCGGTACGCGGATGGACGAACTGACTTAGGGGCTATTTATTGGGGACCTTGAAAAATTGCTTTCCCGGCTCCTGCTTGCCTAATCTGCGGAAATCTGCGTAATCTGTGGATTAAAAATTAGCCACAGCCGACCTTGCAGGGCCTAGCTGCGGATATCCTCTCGGTCTTGGCGGTTGGCAGGGCGGCTCTCGTCGATGCCGTCCTGCAGGTTGGGACGAACCACGCAATAACCCATGGCATATACCGGCAAAGACAGGTCCATCGCCTTGGCGGGTGTCTATCAGTCCGTCCTGTGCGTTCGCCAGATCGCCCGTCAGGGCAGTGTGGATACGGACGCCATGACGCCTTGTATCTACAGCCTGTTCCAGACCGATGCCGATAGTGTTCCCGAGATATTCGGTGCACCGGGCAGCGTGTATGCCGGTGCGAAGGAGCTGGTGGGACAGCTGACGGGCAAACAGCCGCGGGAGATAGAACCGACCCGCTACGTCATTACCCTGCTCAAGCTCGAACGGGTGTTGGCAGGTCGCAGCCAGCTGATTCGGGACATCGGGGTAGGCATAGATGACGCTCGGGCCAAGCTGGATCACTTTCCCATGCTGCACCCCAATCTGCTGGCCCATCTGGCGGACATCTACAGCCGGACCATCAGCCAACTACAGCCGCGCGTCATGGTCCAAGGCGACCCCCGTTTTCTTCAACCCCCGGACAATCAAAACAGGATTCGCGCCCTGCTCCTGGCCGGCGTGCGCTCCGCCTGGCTGTGGCGCCAGATCGGGGGCAGCCGCTGGCAGTTCCTGTTCGGGCGCAAAGCGCTGCTCATGGCGGCCCGCGACTATCTACGCTTGGCGCGACAATGAGTCTTCCCCGCCAAGGAGGGTGTCGTAAAAGCCCGTCCGTGGGCGGTTGCGGGGCGGAAACGGAATAACCTGATCTCCCGTTTCCTTTTTTCTTCTGCATCACACCAAGACGCCAAGCTACAAAGGGGTATAAGGATTGAGAGAAGAACGCCAGAAAGAGAGGAGAATGCTTCGTGTCTTGGTGGCTTGGTGTGAGAAAACTGAAACAAGATCAAGCGGCGGGATGCGCTGCACTTTCCCGCCCGACTTGAATCGCACCCATTACGACACCCTCCTGGGGGGCAGGGGGGCGAGGGAGCGAATGTGGCTTTACTTCGCGATGGCTATGCCGACCGATTCGAATAATGGGTCCGCACATAGTCGTCTACCATGCGCGTGAACTCCTCAGCGATCCGGTTGCCCTTGAGGGTTGCGACCTTCTCACCGTCCACATAGACAGGTGCGGAGGGCCGTTCGCCGGTGCCGGGGAGGCTGATGCCGATGTTGGCCTGCTTACTCTCGCCGGGCCCGTTGACCACGCAGCCCATGACCGCGACCTGCATGGATGCCACCCCTGGGTAACGGCTGCGCCAATGGGGCATCTGCCGGTGCAGGTGGCCCTGAATGTCCTTGGCCAACTGCTGAAAATAGGTGCTGGTGGTGCGGCCGCAACCGGGACAGGCCGTCACCATGGGCGAAAAGGACCGCAATCCTATGGTTTGCAGGATTTCCTGAGCGACGATGACCTCCCGCGTGCGTGATTCCCCAGGCTCCGGGGTCAGGGAGACGCGGATGGTGTCCCCGATCCCTTCCTGCAACAGAACCGCCAGGGCCGCGGTGGAGGCGACGATGCCCTTGGAGCCCATACCGGCCTCCGTGAGCCCCAAGTGAAGCCCATAGTCGCAGCGCGCCGCGAGCGAGCGATAGACCGCGATCAGGTCCTGCACCCCGCTCATCTTGCAGGACAGCAGGATGCGGTCGCGGCCGAGCCCCAGCGCCTCGGCCCGCTTTGCGCTCTCGAGCGCCGAGACCACCATGGCCTCACGCATTACCTCATCCGCTTCCCTGGGGGCGACGGCTCCGGCGTTCTCATCCATGAGGCGGGCGACGAGCTCCGGGTCGAGGCTGCCCCAATTGACCCCGATGCGCACCGGCCGCTCACAGCGACAGGCGATCTCGATGAAGGTGGCGAATCGGGTATCGCGCTTCTCCCCACGGCCCAGGTTACCCGGATTGATGCGGTACTTGGCCAGGGCCTGGGCACAATCCGGATAATCGGCGAGCAACCGATGCCCGTTGAAGTGGAAATCGCCGATCAGGGGCACGTCCAAACCCTGCCGGTCGAGGGCTGTGCGGATGGCGGGGACCGCCCGCGCCGAGGGCTCGTTGTTGACCGTGATGCGTACCAGCTCGGAGCCGGCCCGCGCGAGCTCGGCCACCTGATCCGTGGTGGCCGCTATATCCGCGGTATCCGTATTGGTCATGGATTGGACCACGATGGGCGCGTCACCGCCGATCCAAACACCGCCGACACACACCGGTACAGTCCGGTGACGTTGGATATGGTATGGATTGCTCACTGCGCGCTCCGATCGCAGAAGCATCCTTGCTATTGCTTTCTCTGTGTCCTCAGTGTCTTAAGCCGAGGAACGAACAGCGCTTTCTGCGGTCAGCTGGATGGCTTTGTTAGCTGTTATTGTTTTACAGCTTAGACGCATTGTCCTTCGTACCAGACGGGCAATTATTATCTATTCCCGGGCGATCTACTTCTAGCGTGGCCACCTGAATCCTTCCATTACGTTTTTCCCAACAAATTCGCGCATATTCATAAGCGAATACTGTGCCGTCTGACAACCTTGCCACAGTTTCACCAGAGGTTTCTGCTTTAATAGAAAATTTAGGGTTCCCTATTTTTAGATTTTTGATCTTTAGACTTACATTGCCGGAGGTGCTTACCTTTCTACTTGATTCTCGGCCAAAAACTACAGCAACACTTGTTATGATTCTAGGATCATCATAACGCATGAGAGCTTCCATACGTTTTCTGTTTTTCGCTGAATTCAATTCATCTACGAAATCATATACATCAAATAGTGTAAACACAGAATAGTTTCCTGTTAATCTATACTCATTTGAACTATCTACAGCTATGTCCCCATCCGCCACTTTTATGCCAGCCTTAGTCGCAGCCTTAAAGGCCACTTTACCCGTTTGCTTATTAAATGCCTGCGTAACCTGAGGGGTTGTAATCTCACGCTCCAACACTGGAAGAAATTTTGGATCAAACCTATTAGGTCCCCGTTTCCTTTTCACTCCGGCAAATAGAATTTTTGTATTTATTGATCCGGGCTTACGAAATTTGTTTCCAGTAATAACAAGATAGTTGTCATTTTCCTTTGGGTCTGGCTTCACGGGGCAACCGCTCAGCCCGAGAGCCATAAGGGTGATTGATACTGCTAGAGTTACCGTTTTCATCTTCTTTGTCCCCTATTGAGATTGAGAAAGGTTAGTTAACCGGAAATACTAGTACCTAGTTTCGACCGATGTTGCAAGTTCATAGTATCTGTTTTCACACGCTTGGCTTACCCGCTCCAGTGTGGGGACTAGCAATATCGATCGAAACTAGGTACTAGGTAGTGTTGACATTTAGCGTCGTGTTGGGTTACGGCGCGTTCGGCCCTATCGCTGTACTTCGGGATCGGACAGCGCGCCTAACCCAACCTACACCCAACGCGAGGTCCGTGCAGGCAGGCCACGCGGGGGGTAATGGGGGTGTAGGTTGCGTTAAGACGCCAGCACTGATCTGGCGACAATCAGCGAGCCTTTGTGCGTCGCAATGCAACACGCCAAACCCTGTTCCGACGCAGGAGGGATCTTTTCCCTCCAAACAACGCCAAATAATTCAGAAGAACCACGAATTCACACCAATCGACACGAATTGGTGTGAATTAGTGTCTATTCGTGGTTCATATATTGGGCGTCCCCGCTGTCAGTCTGCGTTACGCCGCATTCCCTCAGGCGTTTTCTCGCACGGCACCGGATGGATCAGACAACCCGATTGTCACGCAGGCGCTTGATCTCGGAGGGGCTCATCCCTAGGAGGTCCTGCAGCACTTCATCGGTATGCTGCCCGAGCCTGGGCCCCAGGCTGTTGATCTCCCCCGGCGTCTCCGACAGACGCGGCAGCGAACAGGGGACGACGAGCGTCTCTCCCACATCGGGATCGTCCACCGCAACCAGGTTGCGACGGGCATGGAATTGCCGGTTACCGAAGATATCCGCGATATTGGCGAGGGGGGCATAGGGCGCGCCGGTCTCATTGCACTTCTTTTCCACCTCATCGCGCGTCAGCGAGCCGCACCAGGCGCTTACCACGTCGTTCACCTCGTGCCGCGCCTCCAGTCGCTTTTGGTGCCGCCCATAGAGGCCGTAGGAGGCCAACTCCGGCCGGTCCATCGCCTTGGCCAGGGCCTCGAACAGCTTGTTGGTCGTGCAGGCAAAGGCCACCCACTTATCGTCCTTGGTGCGGAAGTGACCGAGGGGACAGGCGATCGGATTGTGGGGACCCGTGCGTTCGCGCACCGTTCCATACAGGGCATAGGCCGGCGCCATTTCATCCGAGAGCCGAAAGACTGACTCATACAAGGCAGCATCGATGTACTGCCCCTTGCCCGTCTTCTCTTTGTAGCGCAGGGCCAGCAGGATCCCGATCACCCCATAGAGTCCGGTCAGGTAATCGGCAAGGGTGGTGGAACCCGGCGTAACGGGGGTCTCCCGCGGCATACCTGCAAGATAGGCCAGACCGCCGACGGCATGGGCGATGCGGGCAAAGCCAGGCCGGTCCCGGTACGGCCCGGTCTGGCCGTAGCCGGAGATACGCAACATCACCAACCCCGGATTGAGTTCGCTCAGCACCTCCCAGCCGAGCCCCCATTTCTCGAGGGTTCCGGGACGGAAGTTCTCGCACAGGACGTCGGATTTGCTGACCAGCTTCTTGAAGGTAGCAGCCCCATCAGGGGTGCGCAGATCAAGGGTGACCGATTTCTTGTTGCGTGCCTCACTGAGCCACGCGAGGGTGTCACCGCGTTCGGTAGCGGTCCCGAAATTGCGGCAGGGATCGCCACCGAAGGGATGTTCGACCTTCAGCACCTCAGCACCGAACTCGCCCATGATCCCGGCGGCATAGGGCGCTGCGATGAAGGTCGCCACATCGATGACGCGAATCCCGGACAGCGGCAGGTGCGGTTTTGCTTCCGATTTCGAATTGCCGTGCACAGTTGTTTTGTCCTTCTGTTTGGGCTGAACAGCCATAGGGACGCCCTCTTGATCAGACCACGTGATTCTTGTGAAACTCGGCGAGCTCGGCGGCGGTCATCCCCAGCAGCTCTCCGAGCACCTTATCGGTCATATTCCCGAGCGGCGGCCCCAGGTGCTCGACACGCCCCGGGGTCTCCGACAGCCTCGGGATGACACCCGGCACCGTGATCTCGCCCACATCCGGATCATTGACCGTGACCAGATTGCTACGCGCCTGGTAGTGGGGATCGGCGAAGATATCGGCGATACTGTTCAGGGCCCCGATGGGGACCTGCGCCGCGAGACACTTCTCCATCAGCTCGTCACGGGTCATCGAGGCCGTCCAGTCGCCTACGATGCGGTCGACCTCTTCGTGGGCGGCAAGCCGCTTGTGCTTGAGACCGAAGGTCCCCTCGGCGGCCAACTCGGGCCTTTGCATCGCATCTTCGGCCAAGCGGGCGAACATCTTGTCGTTGGTGCAGGCAATCGCCACCCATTTGTCGTCTTTGGTACGGAAGTGGCCATGGGGACAGGCGATGATGGTCCCCGCCCCCTCCCGCTCGCGGATCTTGCCGTGGAGCCCGTAAGCCGTTGCCATCTCGTCCAACTGGCGAAACACCGCCTCGTAGGTTCCGATGTCGATGTATTGGCCCCGCCCGGTCTGCTCCCGATGGCGCAGCGCCAACATGATGCCGATCGCCCCATACAGGCTCACCATATAGTCGGCAAGCGGATTGGGGCCGGGGATCGTGGGCGTTTGCCCGGGAAATCCGCATAGATAGGCGAGGCCACCGAAGGCGTGGGCGAGGTGCGCGAAACCGCGGTGGTCCTTGAAGGGACCGGTCTGACCATAGCCGGTAACCCGCAGCATGACCAGCCCCGGATTATCCTTGCGCAAGTCCTCCCAGCCGACCCCCCAGCTCTCCATGGTGCCCGGCCTGAAGCTCTCTACCACCACATCGCATTTCGCAACCAGCTTCCGAAACAGTTTGGCCCCGGTGGGCTGGCGCAGATTGATGGTAACGGATTTGCGGTTGCGGGCCTCACTCAGCCAAAACAGGGTCGAGTCCTGGCGACGGGAAGGGGTACCCAAGGCCCGCATCGGGTCACCGGCGATCGGGTACTCGACCTTGTAGACCTCGGCTCCGAACTCGCTCAGGATCGAGGCCGCATAGGGCCCCGCAATGAAGTTGCCCACGTCGACCACCCGGATGCCGTCGAGCGGTAAGCCTTTGGGCGCGGCAGCCGGTTGGTCTTGTGCCTGAGCGGCCGGCTTCTCGGTGCTGGCGTCCTTTGCCGCCCGCTGGGTCTCCTTAACGCCCGAATTTTGCGTTTCTTGGCTCATTGCCTACCCCTTTCGCTGTGTGTAATGATGCAGGCACGCCTGCGGCAACCCGATAGTCCGGCGCCGGAGCGGATGCGATCACAGTCACATAACCCCCCCGGCACGGTTTCCTGCGCCTTGCCGGGGGAGCAAAACCCGCTGCCGATCGGAAAGCCGTTCCCTGCCGGCTCATGGTCCATGAGTGAATCATATTTGATGCCGCAAGGTAAAGCCTCTGTTCGGAAGGGTAAGGAAGTGCTCGTCCCACATCCAGGCGCCACCCTAGGCACCCTGGACGAAGACCAAGGGTACGCGCCGGTCTGAACGGGGATCGGGGGGAGAGCGACTGATGATTTCCAGATACATAGCCATGCGACGGATACCGCGCGCGGCAGGAGATCGAATCGCCCCCAACCGAGCATTTTTGGAAGGTTAAACGCGAAACCATCGGCAGGCAAGGGCTGAGATCGAGCCCCGCCGGACGACCCGGCCTCACCCCAGAGCTGAGCTTCGGCCAAGCGAGCGCGCGAGAAACCGCCAGGGCGGTGATCGGCTGGCGGCAATCACACGCTGTTTGTTGCGGCAATTGAGCGATTAACCCATAATTTACTGAAATAAATTGAAAACTGAAGTGCCGCCAGCCGCCCCGGTGAGATATGCGGGTTAACGGCCCCATCGCCGACGGCTTGGCCACCACCCGCTTCGACTCCGCCGAGCACCTGACCGATACCAGCAAACGCTACGTCCAGGTCTATAATCAACACATGCCCCAGAAGGCGTTGAGCCACATTCCACCCCTTCAGGCCCTGAAGAACCGGTCTTAAAAACAGCCTAACTTGTTCAAAAAACGAGTCTATAATCCGGTGGGACTTGACAGCCATGAACATACCTATTCATTCTGAGAATATCGTTCAGACGGTCGGTGCATTGGAGCAGTATATTCGACGTCCGCTCCCCGACGCGGAGATCATACGACAGCTTGCAAAGAAGCACCCGATGCGGATCACGCATTACTATCTCGATTTAATCGATTGGGATGATCCGAAAGATCCTATCCGCAAAATAGCCATTCCATCGCTCGGGGAACGGAAACTCTCCGGCGCCTTCGATACCAGCGGAGAACAGGTACATACGAAATTTCGGGGGTTCCAGCATAAGTACCGGCAGACCGTCTTGATTTTAACGACGAATCGTTGCGCGGTATATTGCCGGCACTGTTTCAGAAAACGACTGGTCGGACTGGTCGATGATGAGGTGGTCGTCGACTGGGAGCGTGTGGTGGCCTATCTCAGGGCACATCGGGAAGTGACCAATGTACTGCTCAGTGGCGGCGATCCCCTGGTACTCGAGACCGATCACCTTGAAGATATCCTGCGCCGGCTGGCGAGGATCCCCCATCTCCGGTACGTCAGGATCGGCTCTCGCATTCCGGTCGTTCTCCCCGACCGAATTCTCAACGATGACCCACTGCATGAAGCCTTCAGGGCCTTTGCAGCGGGTGGGAAACAACTCTACGTCACGACCCAATTCAATCATCCGCGTGAGCTGACCTCGGCGAGTATCCGGTCCGTGAAACGTCTGCAAGAGGATGGGGTGATCGTGAACAATCAAACGGTCTTATTAAAGGGGGTCAACGATTGCCCCTCCGTCATGGCGGAATTGCAAGCCGCTCTGGCTCGCGCTGGTGTGATTCCCTATTATGTCTTTCAATGTCGGCCGGTGACCACTGTGATGGATGAATTTCAGGTCCCACTCCATGACGCCTGCCAGCTGATCGACGAGGCTCGGAAACAACTTGACGGATTAAGCAAGCGGTTCAGATTCGTCATGTCACATCTAACCGGCAAGATCGAGATTTTAGGCTGGAGTGATGGTGGGATCTATGCGAAATATCACCAGACCAACCGTCCGTCTCTCCACAATAAGCTCTTTCATAAAAGACTGGGAAAAGACGTCGGATGGCTGGATTTGGGCGGATAACGACGTTGTCCGCGCTGGCCCGGGATCGGCTAGACTTGAATCCTCTTCGGAACTCCGCCACAGCGCACAGCGAGCACTTTGAACCCCATCCCTGTCAAGCGATTTTTCTATCGACTTTTGCGTCTGGTGCCTATGCCCGTCATCTCCATCCTGGTGGGGATAGCGGTGGGCTTGGTCGTATGGGGGGTGTTGGACCAGATTCAGGGCCGGGCGATTAAGAAGATCGCCGCCAAGGAGCTGGAGGTGCGGCTCGATCGACGGGCCCGGGAGAGCCTGACCCGGTTCGATCAATACCTGAAAAACTATGCGATGACCGCCCGGTTGCTGGCGAATCACCGCAGCTTGGCGGAGTACCTCGAACCCTTGTTTTGGTCGTCGCAAGAAGCGTTCGAGCCGGTCATCTACCGTAAGTCCTCCCCATCCTGGCTGACCGATTTCATCGAGCGTAACGCACTTTCCGCACCCAGCCACATCTTGCTGGTAGACAGCCGCGGACGAATCCGGGAGGTCTACCAATCCGGAGACGCGGAGCTGCCGCGGGAGCTGGGACAGGGCATCGGCGAAAAATTCACGGATACCGACGAGCTGCACACGGTCGTCACCCGCCTTGACGCACGGCCCTACCTGCTGGTGAGTGATGCGGTCGAGGACACAGGTGGCTACAGGATGGGTGACCTGATCGTGGTCGTGCCCATCAACGACGAGTTTCTCGCTGCCTCTCAGCGTGGGTTGTCCTCCGGCCGTGCAGCCGTGGCATTGGTGGACGTGGACGAACAACGTATCCTGGCGAGCATCGATCCGAGTTTGCTGGTCCCCGGTACCCGGCTCTCCGAGTGGCGGGACACCTATCTGATCACGACCCAATCGCTTCCCGAGTACGAAGGCACGGATTGGAACCTCTTACTCGCTACCTTCATCTCCCACCAGAGTGTCACCAAGATGTCCAGCCGGGTGCGCAATTTCGAGCAGCAGCAGCGTGTCAGGGCCGCGCTCGTCTACATCCTGGTCTTCACGCTGGTGATCTATCTGGTCTCGGCGCGCCTCAACAAGGTGCTCAAGCGCATGGCCGGGTTTTCACAGCGCGCGCTCGGCATCGAACATCCGGGTTTCAAACGGGGTGCCAACCAGCTGATGCTGCTCGAAGAGTGGATCCAGCACTTCACCCAGCTCGTGCTCAAGGCACGCGAGGAGATGAGTCGCAGGCACGAGAGCGAGATGCGCGCGAGCGAGGCCCTCAAGGCCGCCATTATGGAGGCCTCCCTCGATCCCATCGTTACCCTGAGTCGCAGGGGGAAAGTCATCGAGCTCAATCCCACTGCGGAGCGTACCCTCGCACTTACCCGCGATCAGGCGATCGGCGCCAGCTTCAGCAAGCTCTTCCTGACCCTGGACGGGAGAAGGCGCTTTCTCGGTCTGTTGAGAGACTCGCGGCGCGCCCGGCGAGAGGGCCGGATACCCCAAGCCCGAGGTCAGCTGATGGCCCGCCGCGCGGGTGGCTCCGAGCTTCCGGTGGAACTATCCATCGTACCGATCCAACTGGATGACAAGTTCGTCTACACCGTTTATATGCATGACATCACCAAACGCAGGGAGGCAGAGCGGGAAATCAAGAGCCTAGCCCGGTTCGCCGGTGAAAGCCCGAACCCGATCCTGCGCGTGAGCCCATCCGGGCTCGTGGTCTACGCCAATGCCGCCAGCTCGCCGTTGCTTGCCGCCTGGGGCACACAGAAAGGGGGCCTGCTGCCTGCAAAGCAGATCGAGGAGGTCGGTGAGGCACTGAGAGATGGGCGTTCGCTCGAACACGAGACGGAGCTCGGTGACCAGATCTATTCGTTGCTGTTTGCCCCGATTCAGGAGCTGGGTTATGTAAACATTTATGCCCGGGATATCACGGCGGTGCGTCGCGCCGAGCAGGAATCACGCCGGCATCAGGCGGAGCTGGTCCATGTCTGCCGTTTGAGCACCATGGGAGAGGTGGCCACGGGGATGGCCCACGAGCTCAATCAGCCGCTCTCGGCCATCGTCAATTTCGCCAACGGCTGCAGCCGCCGTCTGCATGGCAGCCTGGGGCCACGGCAGGAGCTCATGGATGCCATGGGCCAGATCACGACCCAGGCCCAGCGGGCCAGCGAGATCATCCGCCGGCTGCGGGCGCTGGTCGGCAAGCAACCGCCGATCCAATCCGAGGTCGACCTCAACCATCTGGTACGGGAGGTGTGCTCCTTCGTAGAGTTCGATACCGACCAGATGGGCTTTGCGATCGAGCTCGATCCGGAGCCGGACGGGATTGCGGTAGACGTGGATTTGGTACAGATCGAGCAGGTCCTGCTCAACCTGGTGCAAAATGCGCTGGATGCCCTGCAGGAGGTAGCGCCCGCGGCACGGCATCTGACCGTGCGCACCCGCTTGATCGGTGACGAGGCCGAAGTCGTCGTTCAGGATTCCGGTCCGGGCATTGAACCTGAGCGCATGCAATCCTTGTTCGAGCCCTTCTTCACCACCAAAGCATCGGGTATGGGCATGGGGCTGCCGATCAGCCAGACGATCCTCAAGAACCACGGGGGACACATCTGGGCGGAATCCGTCCCGCGGGGTGGGGCCGTCTTTTTCATCCGGCTACCGGTTGCGCCATCGGCGCGCCAATCCCTCGCAGCTCAGGGCTGACTAAAGGCACTTCGGTTCAGGATCTCTCAGAGGAGAAGCACGCATGAACAACGGACCCACACCCACAGTCTTCGTGGTGGACGACGATCAGGCGATGCGTAGCTCGCTCAAGTGGCTCATCGAATCCATCGGCATGCAGGTCAAAACCTATGGTTCGGCGGATGAATTTCTGAGCAGCTACTTCCCGGGTCGGGCCGGCTGTCTGCTCCTCGATGTACGCATGCCGGGAATGAGCGGTTTGGACCTGCAGGCCCATCTCGCGCGAGAGGATTCCTGGCTCCCGGTTATCATTATTACCGGACACGGTGATGTATCCATGGCCGTCAAGGCCATGAAGTCCGGGGCCGTGGACTTCATCGAGAAACCCTTCCACGACGAAGCGCTGCTCACCAGCATCCGCAACGCCCTGGAATTCGACGAGAAACAACGTGCGCTCCAGTCACGGCGGGCGGAGATCGCCGTCCGCTTGGCGGAGCTGACGCCCCGCGAGCACGAAGTCATGGAGATGGTCACCGAGGGCCGCGCCAACAAGGAGATCGCCACCGTACTGGGGGTGAGCGCCAAGACGGTAGAGGCACATCGGGCGCGGGTGATGGACAAGATGGGCGCAAGCTCCCTGGCCGAGCTGGTGCGGATGGCTCTGACCGCCGGTGGTGACGAGCAATTGTCTTGAGGCTGCGGCGGATAGGGGTTTTCTCCGTCTCCTAGCCCACATCTCTCGCCGGGGATCGCCATCCTTATAAGTGAATACCCCCAAGTGATATTCTGAAATAATCGGCAATCCCTACCGTATGACGCTCCTTGTCGGTAAATTTCATTGGCGTGGGATAAACGACCTGCAGGTCCCGTAAAAATGCCGTAGCAATACCGACCGCAACGCTCTGCATCTTGCTTCCCGTGGGGCTTATCACCAATTTGTCGAACGCCGAATGCTTCGCATAGAGTTCCAGTATCAAATGCAAGGTCTCTATGTAATCGAGTGTACTTGTTTGATGGACCTTTCGGTTTGGGATGGCTTCCATAGCTTGGGAATTCAACTGTCGAATGGCACGAGCGCGCCAACGGTACGCCTTATGGGGTGGTATCCCCTCGATTAAGTTGATGTAAGTCGGTTGCAACTCGTCTATACACTGTCTCAGCTGGGCCCGATTGAAAGAAGGAAAAGTAATCAAACGGATAGACTGTCCGGCCATGGCGGGTGAAGTCAACTCGGGCGTAACCGCCAATGCCTGGACACCCCATGAAATAAATGTTGGATCTGCCTCTTTTACATCGGTATAGTCCGATTCGAACTCGTCTTGCGATGGCGGATATTCCTCAGCCTCCGTGTAGATGAGATGGCAGTTTGTATAACCCTGGGGTCGTCGTCCCAGGGCTACCAACAACTGGACAATCAGTAATCGGCTCATGCCCGAAATATCTATCAGCAACGGGGTATCCTGACCAATTTCAGTCAGGATACGCTCGCCGATTCCTGTCGGATCGTGACGGTCATAGACTATCCAGACAGGTTCGATTCCTGCAGATCGGCACTGGTCTTCTAATCGCGCCTTCCGATTTTCATCATAGTGTGGTCGATACTCGATAGCGATTACGCGAAACCCGGTGGACTCATTCTTCAAGGATTCATCCAGATAGGCTCCGGCTCGATCTTCAAAACCGCTGGCGACAATGATAGTTTGCCCGGACTCGATCTCAGGCTTAGCTATGGATTCAAGCCCCGGCCAGGCCAGCTTATCCAGTTTTTCATCCGTGCGTAACAGGGGTTCAATCATTGGATCACCTCAATTAAGGTCACTCAACAAATCTTTAGTATGCCCTTCTTCGTCCGGGTTGTGCATACGTTGCCGATCCTCTGGGCCACGTATACGTTTCTGATCCTCGAACTTCTTTGGATCAGTGAGCAATTGTTCAATCTCCCCAGACTTCAACGGAATGGAATCTCTCCCACTCAAGGTAAGATTGAGTTTCGGAATCAGATAGCGACGCAGATGATACCGAGGTACGATCTGACCCCGTCGGCTCTTTCCACGCGGATCCTCCAAAAAGATCGAATAGCGGAGTAGAGCCTTCAGGATCTTAGCGGCTTCGTCATGGAGTTCAAAAGACTCGTAAGGCTCGATGCGTATCGCCTGATAGGGAGGCTTTCCCGTTTGGTTTTTTGACGTCCTGTATTTGAGATAGGAGCGTGCGACATTGCCGAATGCGGTAACAATATCCGCCAAACGCTGACCAACCTCCGGGAGCATGCGTACCGAGTTGAGGAATTCACCGGCATTCTTCTTCACAACCCGATGTTGCTCTTGAAAATCGATCTTGGGTGATTGTTTGCGGGACTTCAACGCATCTACTCCACCGATTTCGGCGACCATGGAACCGACCAATCGAATCATATAGTGGATATCACCGCTGCAGAGTGCCGCGAGTGTTGTTCTTCCCGAATAGGTATCATTCGGCACCCGATCCCGAAGTTGGCGCGCCAATTCGTTCTCGTTCCTCTTTTTGTCACCGATTAGTTCATCCAGCGTGGTGACCGGGTAACCCGGCACCTCTCGAAAACGCCGTTCGAACAGACTATCCAGAAAGGACAAAATCTTTTCTACGTCAGATGTGATGTAGTGAATCCCAAGATTGAGTAGCTCGTATTCCCGTGCCTCTACATAGGATTTGCCGTCGATGTCTCGCGGAACGAAGGACACGGGGCTCTCCGTGGAGACCTTGAAATAGCAATCACTGTCGCGATGCATCACCAATCGGTTCAAATTTTCCTGCAAGTCCGTCGTGATCTTGGGATCCGAATAGTCATCAATGAAGAAATAGAAGGGATGCCGAAGTAGAAATCCAAACTCCTCTTTCAGAGCTTGGCATACTTGTTTCAGGTATTGAGGACCAAAATAGCGGCCAAAACGCTGTTTTGGGTCATGTTGAACCGGATACTTCCGAGTAGCCCGACTCCGTTCCTTCTGTAATCTAGCTATCAGCGAGTCAAACTGCATCGCATCCGGCGTTTGGGGAGGCTTCAAATCGAACGCCTGCCACAACCTCCGGCAAGCCTGCGATTCAATCCGCCGAAAGTCTTCGGAGAAATGCTTGCGAGCCCAGCCTTGAATAGTTACGAGGGTCTCTCTGACAAGGCTGGCGATAAGGAAGTGCATCGGAATGTCGATAGCCTCAGGGATCTCGGATCTGCGAAACCGCGGAAAGGCAAAATACAGATCGTCACAGCGGTAATAAATACCGATATAAGACAAGCTGCTCGGCTGATCTTTATCCACCTTAAGTTTGTGCTGAAGGCTCAAGGCTCGAAAGACGGTTGTCTTGCCGCAACCCCGTGGCCCGGTGAGTACCAGGTTAGTACGTGCTTCAATCTGGGGTAATCCCAGAAACTGGTCAGAGTACAGTGCGTCCAGCAACAGATGGAGATTTCCCATCTGCTCGCAGTTCGGATAATCGAATGGGGTAACCATTCCTGTTTGTTCCCGCTCTTCAACATAACGTTGATAAGCCGTTCTCAAATCTCGTATTTTTGAATAAAGTTTTCTCGGGTTTCGTGCTAATTGGTCGATTAACGGATCGTCTTCGATCAGATGACGGGCTAAGAACTCATCACGCAAAATATCCCAGATGTATTTATCCTGAGCACTGATTTCCGGGCCGTTCCTATCCATGGCGCCCAACAGGAGCCTCAGCATTTCTGCGATACGATGATAATCCGACTGTCCCCCCACGGATGAGGTTACGTGATGGACACCAAAGTCGATGATCTTGAAGGAATATTCAGGCTCGATGGCGGTCTCGGCGGGATCGGCTACGATCACATTTCCGGCATGCAGGTCCCCATGCTCGATCTCGCGCTGCTGCATTGCATACAGCAACTCGAACATGGTCACCAGGAACTTCTCGATAAAGGGAATTGTGATCTCATTCTTATTATTTTTTACATAATCCCGGAGATTCCGACCTTTGATGAATGGAAACAGGAATGCGACATAGGTCCTTCCATCATCGGGCACCTCCCAATGCACGTCATCCTGGCAGGGCACGGCGGCTGAATGTCCCACCTCATTGGAGATCCTTTTCGCCGCCGAAATCCATTCCTGCCTCGCCGCCTCGTTCTCGGGTAGATTTTCGGGCGGCACGATGCGACAGGCCAGCTCATAGCCCGTACTCTTATTCTCGGCGCGAAAGACAAGGGCATCATTTCCCTTCTTGATCAAGTCCATGATCCGCACATTGGGATACCCTGGGATGAATTGCCCGAGGAATAGATCAGGGTCAGGCAAGTACTCACGCATATTCTTCCCTCTGGTAGACCAAAACGTGTTCTTTCTTTACTCCCGAGAGCCGACGCCGCGATCGGCGGACATCCGGAATCACGTCCGCTATGATCTCTTTCAAACTGACCGAGGGCGCCTGTGTATTCATGATTGTCGCTACCTCGGCGGAGGGGTAGTTGTCTACTCCGCGGGCATCATGTTCACCCACTATAAATAATGCATAACCACCGGGCCTGAGCCATTTCTCCACATTATATGCGACGGCCTTGATCGCTGCTCTGAATTCCTCTCGTCCGTTTGACTTTGCATCGAGCGATTGCGGCCGTTGTTCGCCTAAAAACCAAAGTCTCAGGCGGTTATCCCGACCATAGTCCAACGCATTCATGTACGGTGGGCTGGTAATCAAACAGTCGATCTGTTTTGACAACCGGATATCTTGAACGCGCGACTTTTCACAAGTAACCGTCTTACGATGAGTCACCGACGGAGGGGGACGTCTAAAGGCACGTTCGATTTTCGCTTCCAAGCGCGGCCGGAGTGGCCGATAGGTATATAATTCAGGGTACTTATCGCGCGGATATTTATTATTACGCAAGTAAGGTACGAGATGACTGCTGGGATAGGAAAGGAATCCCGGGCGTTGATGGTGCAAAATTCCAAGGAGACACGACAAAATGAAGAGACTGTTTGCCTCTTTCGCTACCTGCGCGAATCGAAATGCCTCCTTCAAGGTGCGTGGATGGAAGAAAGTTCTCGCCCACTTGGGAACACGGCGTAAATCGGGCAACGGATTCCGCTCTGCCTCCATCAATAAATCATCCGTAATTGAGAGCGTCCGGTCGAGCCTCGCTGGTGCTCCAAGCTTTCCTTTGGTCAAGGTTACGGCATAGAGACTGGCGTCGAAGGCAATCACGCGCCTATCGAGTAAAACGGCTTCCAGTGGAATTGTTCCACTTCCTGCAAAAGGATCGATGACGATGTCACCAGGGTGACTATAGCGACCAATAAGATCCCTCGCAATGGAGCTTTTCAGCTTACCGATATAAGGTGAAAGTTGATGGAAGGTAGACTCGGTATGGGTGCAGGCGTTTACCCAATGCGAAGGTCGCCGCGTCGCATTGGTCAACAGATCCAAGTAATTTTCAGGCGGTTTGATTTTCTCACCTGACATTCGATGTCCAGCGATCTCTAGCATTCATTCTCGGCCTCTCCAGACTCCAGACGAAGCACCCGCTCACTACGCCAAATGCGGACGATCCGTATCTGATTCGCTTCCCGCCGATAGACGATACGAAACGGGGGGTGGATCAGCTCCCTCAGTGATTTCTGTCTGAATTCCGGGACAATCCGGCCTATGCCGGGATGATCGGGGAGCACTTCTATCCGCTCGAAAACCTCCGTGACGAGTCGATCCCCGGTTTCAGGTACGGCTCGTTCGAGATACCAACGCTTGATGTCTGCGAGGTCCGCAATCGCGGATTCCGCGCAGCGGATGCCGATGGCGGACATCGGCTACTTGAGTCCGAACCGCGCCTTCGCCTCGGCTAGAGAGACCTCCCGACCGGCCTCGAGATCGGCCAGCCCTGCCACAACGGCGCGCATAAAGGTACGTTCCTCCTCGGCCTGCTCGTAGTCGGAGACGGACTGCACCACCGCAACCCCGCGTCCCCGGCTCGTCAGGAGTACCGGACGGTGAGCCTCTGCCGCGTGTTTGACAACCTGGCCTGGATGGACCTTCAGGTCCGTGAGCGGCACGATATCTTCGGAAAATTTTATTGCCATGGTCTTAAGTCTCCGGCATCTCGTTCGATGGTCCGATTTTAGCACCGATGAAGAGCACCTTTATCCGGTGCGACGGTTCCAACCTTAGGGTTATCGGTATCACGGCGAGCTTTGCCGAGGCCGGCGTCGATGGGATCTTGTCCTGAAGGATTCCGCGATCCGCGACCCATTTCATCGCAATCGGCCCAGCCGCAGGCGTTGGCGCTCGTCGAACAGCCGCCGGGAGCCGATCCAGACCGCCGCGACGCTCCCCAGTCCCGTGCCGGCACAGATCAGGAACATGATGAGTAGCTGGTACTTGGCCGCCTCCATGGGTGGACTGCCGGCAAGGATCTGACCGGTCATCATCCCCGGCAGGCTGACGATGCCGGCGGTGGCCATGGCGTTGATGATAGGGATGAGGCCGGAGCGCAGGGCGTCGCGGCGGATGTCGGCGATGGCGGTGTCCCAATCCGCGCCGAGCAGCAGTCGGGCCTCGATGCGGCCGCGGCCCTCCCAGGCGTGGCGGGTGAGGTTATCCAGGGCGATTGCGATGCCGCTCATGGTGTTACCGAGTAACATGCCGAGCAGGGGAATCAGGTACTGGGGCTGATACCAGGGCTCGACTCGGATGACGAGCAGCAGGGCGAGCAGGGTGACGCTGAAGGAGGAGAGGAACATGGACAGGGTGCCGATGCCCATCCCCCAAGGGCCACGGTAGCGTCGTTGCTGGCGCGCCATCACCTCCCAGCCGGCCACCGTCAGCATGAACAGGGTCAGGGCACCGATCCAGGGCAGGCTTCGCAGCTCGAACAGGACGCTGAGCACCAACCCCAAGAGGACGAGCTGCACCGCGCTGCGGGCGGCGGCGATGAGTATCCGCTGCCCCACCCCTAAGCGCAGGCGCCAGGACATGAGGGCCAGCAGTAGAACCAGACCCGCGGCCAAGGTGAGATCCCAGGGGCTGAGCGCGATCAGATCCATGGCTCCGGCTCCAGCCGTGCGTTGCGGATGACCAGGCCCCGTCCGGCCAGGCGCCGGCGCTGCTCCGGGTCGTGGCCGACCCAGAGCACCGCCGCGGCTCGATCCCGCCGATAGTCCCGGACCATGGCCTCTACCCGGTCCCGATTCGGTGGATCCAGGTTGGCAGTGGCCTCATCCAGCAGCAGGGCCTCGGGTCGGTTGGCGATCAGGCGGGCCAGGGCTAGGCGCTGGCGCTCACCGGTGGAGAGTCGGGAGACGGACCAGCCCAGCACTTCGGTGCCGAAGTCGAGCCGATTCAAGATACCGATAATCTCGGGGTTGTTTTCTCCGGTCCCGGCACCGGGATTGCGAAAGTGATCGCCGACCCGGTCTCCCCACCAATGGGATTCGGCCGGGAGCAGCCCGACCCGGCGGCGCCACTCAGGGGTGGAGATGGCCGCACGGGGGACACCATCGATCAAGACCTCGCCTGCGTGCGGATCCAGGTCGGCGATGGCGCGCAGAAGCAGGCTCTTCCCCGAGCCGGAGGGACCGGAGAGGAAGACCAGTTCGCCGGCCACGACCTCCAGATCGACCGGCTCCAGGCCCTTGGGTCGCAGGCCTACAAGGCGCAGACCGGCCACTATGATAGAGCGCCGTGCCGAAGACGCCCTGCTTGTCCCCTTCTTATCGGGGGAGGACCGACGCGAGAGAGGCTCTGCATGACGGTAATCTTGTCCCGATGGCAGTGGTGCATCGGTGTCGTGAGGGGTCAGTCCGCATAGCTCACGGGGGCGGTTGAGTGCAGCGTATTTTGGTAGTTGTCAGGCAGCCTATATGATGTTAACAGCCAACAAAGCCATAAGCTCGGATTGAACAGCCGAATCGATTTTCGCGTCGATGCGCGTGATTCGCGGTTTTTCCGCGTGGTTCGAGCATTCACAGTTTTTTTGCGCCCTTTGTGCCTTTGTGGCTCATCTTCTTCGGACAATGCTTACAGGCCTTTCCCTGCCGATATTTCCTGCAACACTTACCGGCCTTCTTACCCATTTCGGTATCACGCCTTTCAGCTGCATGGAAGGCGTTCGCGCCTATTGTGGCTGGGTGGCCAAGGTTTGTGACATCTGCTTCGCGATCCCCGCGAGCTCGTTGTCGATCATGAATAACCCCTCGCCACGTTCGCCCACCAGCTTGACCCGACCGATGATATTGCTCACCGTAGCCTCTTCCTCGATCTGCTCGGTGACGAACCACTGCAGAAAGATGCCCGTGGCGTGGTCCTTCTCCGCGAGGGCGGCTTCCACCAGATCGCTGAAGGATGCAGTCACCGCTTGCTCATGGACGAGGGTCTTCTCGAACATGTCGAGCACGCCCGCGTAGTCGGTCGGCGGCTTATCCACCGCCTCGAGCTCGACCCTGGCCCCCTGGTCATGGAGGTAACGGTAGATCTTCATGGCGTGGGCCATCTCCTCGTCGTACTTGGCCATGAACCAGGTGGCAGTGCCTTTGAGGTTTTCGCTCTCGCTGTGGGCGGACATGCTCATGTAGAAGTAGGCCGAGTAGAACTCCTTGTTGATCTGCCCGTTGAGTCTTTGCGCCATGGCATTCGAGATCATCTAAAGTCTCCGTATCTGTCGAGGTGTCGTTATCTTAGAAGCTGTCTGATTAAAAGCAATCTTGAATGATTTGGAGCTGGTTGGGGGACCGGACGTGTTGCGCTACGATGCCCACAGGCGCGCTGATCTCCGGTGGCGCCGATGCCGGCGTCTTAACGCAATCTACCCCAGGGTCGCCCAACCTGCTGCCTGCCCGCGCGGATCTCACTTTTTGCCGGCGGGAATAGTGCCATCGCAGAGGGTTCGGGGGAAAGCGACATGAGCCACCATCGTCTTACACCACAACGAGGCCGCGGCGCCGTTTCCAACCCGGACAACCGCTACGCGGATCATCGCCGCGAGGCGGTCGACGACGGTTGGTATCAGGAGGCATCGGAACCTTTGCGTACCGAGCTTACGGTGGATACCAGCCGTACCATCATCAGCCGGAATCGATCTCCGGACGTTCCCTTCGAGCGTTCCATCAACCCTTACCGCGGCTGCGAACACGGCTGCATTTACTGCTACGCGCGGCCGACGCACGCCTGGCTCGGGCTGTCGCCGGGGCTGGATTTCGAGCGCCGGCTCTTCTACAAGCCCGACGCCGCCGAACAGCTGGAGCGGGAGCTGGCAAGGCCAGGCTATCGACCCGCGACCATCGTGCTCGGTGCCGTCACGGACCCGTACCAGCCGATCGAGCGCCGGCTCCTGATTACCCGGCAGGTGCTGGAGGTACTCCACGCCTGCCGCCATCCGGTGGCGGTGACCACTAAGTCCGCCCTAGTGCTGCGAGACCTGGATCTCCTCGGCGCAATGGCCGCGGACCGGTGCGCGGCGGTACAGATCTCCATCGCTACGCTGGATGCCGGTCTCGCCCGGCGCCTCGAGCCGCGCGCGGCAGCACCGCAGCGCAGGCTGGAGACGATTCGCGCGTTGGCGCAGGCCGGAATATCCACCGGCGTACTGGTCTCTCCCCTGATCCCCGGCCTTACGGACCAGGACTTGGAACGGGTGCTGGAGGCAGCGGCCCAAGCGGGGGCGTCTCGCGCCGACAGTCTGCTGATCCGCCTGCCCTTGGAGCTCAAGGACCTGTTCGCGGACTGGTTGCGGGTCCATTTCCCCGCACGTGCCGGGAAGGTGTTGAGCCTGATCCGCCAGTGTCGTGGGGGCAAGCTCAACGACGCCCAATTCGGCACTCGCTTTACCGGCACGGGACCGATTGCCGAGCTGCTGCGGCAGCGCTTCGAGCTGGCCGCCGGACGCCTTGGTCTGTTGCGGCAGGATGCGAGCTGGGAGCTGGACCCCAAACACTTCCGGGCGCCCGGACCGGCGGGTGCCCAAGGCTCCTTGTTCGACTCCGAAACCGATCATTGAGCCGGGGCTACCTGCGGTGATGCGGGAGGAACCAATCGCTTTCGGCGGGCGGAGCCCACCCTACCAGGGGGGGTATAAACCTTCCCGAAAACGTTAGTACAGCGGAGCCGAAGTACCGAAACCATCGAATCAGCCATTGCGGACAGGTTGGGTTAGCCGCAGGGACGGAGCCTAGGGGGTGTTCTCAATTAACAAACGATCTAATCCTGGCGATCTTGCACCACGGATCGACACGGATCAACACGGATTGGTCTCCATCCGTGTCGATCCGTGTTCATCCGTGGTTCTCTTTCCAGTTGTTATCTGCACTAGCCCGTAGGATGGGCAAAGCGAAGCCGCTCCCTCGGGCTGGCACGCGGGCTCCGGTCCGGTGCCGAACGCTCCGAACCGCGGCTTTTGGTTGGAAGACCAAGTAGGCGAAGCGTGCCCATCAGCGGGTGATGGGCACGCCGCGCCGGTGACATCCTCCCCAGCCGTCGCGGCTTGCAAACCGCCGTGGAATGACCGCGGCCGCGAGCCCGGCTGGCCGGGCGCCGGCTTTGCCCATCCTACTCATTGTCAACAGGACCTAATCCTCTACCATTTAAAGATTTACCACTACCAATTTTCTCCGTGTTTTCTCTGTGTTCTCCGTGTCTCTGTGGTGCAAAAACGGGTAGTGGTTAATGTTTAATCCGAAACTCATCTTCGGTGTGGATTTCACCCTCAATACCGCCAGAACCCGCGGATTGCCGCAATGCCTTGGGCACCGTGGGCGAAGGCCACATCCAGATCGCCGGGCCCCAGGCCACCGAGGGCATAGACGGGCAACCCGGCGCCCTCGACGAGCGCGGCGAAGCGCGTCCAGCCCAGGGGTCGGGCGTCCGGGTGGCTCCGGGTCGCCCGGACCGGCGAGAGCAGGGCATAGTCCAGGCCCAGGTGTGCGGCGTGGGCCAAGTCTTGGGCGGTGTGGCAGGATGCCCCTACCAGGCGCCGGTCGTCCAGAGGCCTGCGCGCGAGAGCGGCCAGGCGCCACCCGGTCAGGTGCAGCCCATGGCAGGGGAGATCACGGACCAGGTGGGGGTCCCGGTTGAGCAGCAAACGAGCACCATGCCGCGCGCAGAGTCGGAATGCGCCCTGGGCCAGGCCGGCATAGTCGTCATCGCCCAGGTTATGGGCCCGTAGCTGCACCAGGCGGATGCCCCGCGCCAGTGTGCGATCCAGGCGATCCATGAAACGATCGGGGGCGCGGGGGTCTTCGCCGGTGATCAGGTAGCACTCGGGCAGACGTAGCGCCGAGATAATGGGTCTGTCCGCCGCCGGGAATGTCGCGGGATCCATGGCATCGGGATGGACCCAGGCGATCGGCTGGCCCTCTCGACCATGGGGATCGCCCGCATAGCCGGTCACACGATGGACGTCGAGTAAAACATGACGGTCGCCGTAGTCGTGGCGGACTCGGATCAGGGGACGGGACGACAAGACCCGGATCCCGAGCTCCTCCTTCAGCTCACGGGCCAAGGCCACTGCCGGTGTTTCGCCGGGCTCTAGCTTGCCTCCGGGAAACTCCCATCGCCCGCCCTGATGGACCCGCTCCGGGCGTTTCGCGATCAGGACTCGCCCCTGGGGATCATGCAAGGCCGCGGCGGCGACGTGGATGTGTCCGTTCAAGCCCAATGTACAATTTCAACAGTTCATTTTTAATGAGGCAATTCTGATGATAACAGTCAATTTCACGGAATTCGGAAAAAACGCATCGGCACTTTTTTCATCAGTGGAAGGGGAAGAAATAATCCAAGTTTTGAAACATGGTAAAAAATAACCGAAATATTGCCTGTGAGAGATGAAAAAAAACAACCACCATCGTGGAAGAAAAAACGAATAAATCTTACGCCTAATATCATTCAAGATGCCACGGTCAACCTTGAATGTCGGGTTACGGCGCGTTCAGCCTCGGTTGCCCATCCGCATCGCAAGACGCGCCTAACCCGACCTACAAGACTTGGTAGTAGTTAAACTTTAAGTGGTTCAGCTAGGCGACTGCCGGTTTCAATTTGTCATTTCGAATCTTGTGCCTAGACAACATCATTAGGATGAATCCTCAATGGAAAGACTTGTGTGTGGGTTGGTTTTGAAGATCCCTCGCTACGCTCGAGATGACAGTTCCCTGCGGTCGAGATGACAGGTTCGGTTGATCTACCGTAAATGGACGTTGATTTGCGGCCATTTGCGTTTATTTGCGGCTAACTTTTCCATGGGATTCCGCCGGCTCGATGTTATCGGTAGTTGAGAGCATTTGTACTAGGTCGTGTTGACATTTAGAAGGTCCGCCCAGCGGACCCTACACGAACCGTTTGATTGACTGTAGGGTCCGCTGTGCGGACCGCTCGGATGTTGTGACCATTTAATATATAGAAACCGTCGGCTAGGGTTAAATGTCAACAGATCCTAGCCTCTGCGTCTCTGCGGTTCAAAGCTCAAGTCCGATACTCGGCATTGATGCGCACATAGTCGTAGGAGAGATCGCAGGTAAGTACCTCGGTTGCGGCCTCGCCGCGGCCAAGGGCTACCCTGATCTCGATTTTTTCCTCTTTCATGATCGCCTGTCCCGCGGCTTCGGTGTAATCCGGGTCCCGCCCGCCCCGGCTTACGATGCACAGATCGCCGAGCCAGATGCGCACGGCCGCGATGTCGAGCCGGTCCACACCCGCGCGCCCGACGGCGGCCAGGATGCGTCCCCAGTTGGGGTCGGCAGCGAACAGGGCCGTCTTGACTAGTGGGGAATGGGCGATGGTATCGGCTACGCGGCGTGCCTCGGCAGCATTCCGGGCCGCTTCTACCCGTATCCTTACCAGCTTGGTAGCGCCCTCGCCATCGCGCACGATGGCGGTAGCCAGCTCCCGGCAGACCGCCTCCACCGCGTCACGAAAGGCCGCAAAATCCGGCGACCCCGGATCGTCCAACGGCTCGTTGCCCAGGGTGCCCGCGGCCCCCAGCACGCAGGCATCGTTGGTGGAGGTATCCCCGTCCACGGTGATGGCGTTGAAGGAAGTCTCCACCGCGTCGCGCAGGCAGTCCTGCAACAGGGCCTGATCCACCGCCAGGTCGGTGGCGAGGAAGGCGAGCATGGTAGCCATATCCGGGCGGATCATGCCCGCGCCCTTAGCCATACCCGAGACTACCGCGGTGTGCCCAGCCACGGTAAAGCGACGAGCGGCCAGCTTGGGTACGGTGTCGGTGGTCATGATGGCCCGCGCCGCATCGGGCCAGGCAGTCTCACGCATTCGGTCCAGCGCCGTGGGTAGTGCCGCTTCCAGCTTCGCCAGGGGCATGTTTTCGCCGATGACGCCGGTGGAAAAGGGCAACACCTCTTCGGTGTGGCAGCCGGTCAAAGCGGCGAGCGCGGCGCAGCTGGCTACGGCGTCCGCAAGCCCCTGTTCCCCGGTACCCGCGTTGGCATTACCCGAGTTGATGAGCAGATAACGGGGCGACGCGACCGCCAGGTGGCGCTTTGCCACCAGGACAGGGGCGGCACAAAAGGCATTGCGCGTGAAGACCGCCGCGCAGCGCGCACCCTCAGGAAATGCCATGAGTACCAGATCGTCTCGGCCTTGATAGCGGATCCCCGCCGCCGCGGCGGACAGCAGCACGCCGGGGACGGGTCGATAGGAGCTTGTGTGGTCGGTCATCCGGGATCCCCCACTTAGTTGAAATAAATCGAAAATCCATGTGCCGCCAGCTGTCCGGGTGAAATATGGGCAGTGGCTCAGTTTGAAAATTTTATGCTTGGCCGCTCACTTTCCGGCCCATTTAACGCCACGACGCAATGGCGCC
>NZ_FLUY01000149.1 GCF_900092655.1 Candidatus Thiosymbion oneisti | reverse complement strand
CCCTCACGCCTTCCTGCACCGCGTCGAGCGCATCATGCGCCGAGCGGCCAGGCCGAAAACCAAAGGAGACGGGCACCCAGTCCGCCTCGAAGATCGGCTCTAACACCCGCTTGGCTGCC
>NZ_FLUY01000671.1 GCF_900092655.1 Candidatus Thiosymbion oneisti | reverse complement strand
CAGCAATTCACATGGCAACCTCCTTTCAGATTGCTAGACTAACCAGGCTTCTCCTGGCGCACCAGAGAACACAGAGAA
>NZ_FLUY01001761.1 GCF_900092655.1 Candidatus Thiosymbion oneisti | reverse complement strand
TCCCACGCTGGAGCGTGGGAGCCAGAGATGGAATGACCGACTAGCGCCCTACCCGGCTGGGTGCGGATCTGCAAAGGGCAAAAGGACACAGCACACAGAGTCACAACTCCCTGGCGAGACGAATACCGAGGAGGTTATTCGCTTCATCGGTCGTGTT
>NZ_FLUY01000945.1 GCF_900092655.1 Candidatus Thiosymbion oneisti | reverse complement strand
GTTGCCGCCGCACTCCAAAACGTCCGGTGGTACCCTTCCATGATCCTTGGCAGTCCGGAATCCATAAAGAGCCAAGAGATTTATACGCGCTTGCCCTGCGACGCCTCGCGGGTCTCGATACCCCTGACCTTCAGATGTGCCTTGACGGCTGTGATAGGGACCTCCCGGCGGTGAAAGATGCCGGCGGCCAGGGCCGCCTCCACGTCCGTGACCTCGAAGACCTCGGAAAAGTGGGCGACCTCTCCGGCGCCGCTGGAGGCGATGACGGGGATAGTCACGGACCGGCTGACCGCTTCCACCAGTGCCAGATCGAAGCCGGTGCCGGTCCCGTCCCGGTCGATCGAGTTGAGCAGGAGCTCACCGGCGCCCAGCTGCTCGCAGGCCTGGGCCAGCTCGATTGCGTCCAGGTCCCGGCCTTCGCGTCCGCCCTTCACCGTGCATTGAAACCAGCAGAACTGCTCGCCGTTCGGCCCCGGGACCTGGGTCCGTACCGTGCGGTGGCGGGTCCGGTCCGGCGCGGCAACATAGACCCGGCGCGGATCGATGGAGATGACAACGGCCTGATTGCCATAGACCCGGGCGATTTGTTCGATGGCACTGGGCTCGATGGCGCTGTCGCCGGTCGCGCGCCCATGTTGCAGGTACCGCTCCACGGCGGCCACCGCATCGCTGCCGATGGAGATCTTGTCGGCCCCGGAGCGGAAGTAGGCCGCGGCCACGTCCAGCGCCGAATAGTGACGACCGTCCATGTCGGTGAAGGCGCGGATGCCTCCGCCGATGGTCAAGGGCACGAACACCTGCTCGGAGGTGCGTTCCAGGACCTCCAGCATCGGCTGATTCCCAAGGGGAAAATCGCGAAAGGCAGTGATGTTGAGGAAGGTGATCTCATCGGCGCCTTCCGCATAATAGCGCCGGGCCAGGTCTACCGGCTTACCGAGATTGCGTACCTGCCCCTGTTCGCGCACGTCGTACTGGTCACCCTTGGTAACCACCAGGTCGCCTGCATCGTTGGTGCGCACATCCAGGCAGGCGATGACGCGCTTGGCCAGCCGCGTCCGCTCCGGGTCCCGGTAGGGCGCGGCGGCGGTTTCCAGGGGCGCGTCCGACAGAAATCGATCCAGAAGGACTAGCCCGACCTCGCCGCTCTTCTCCGGGTGGAATTGAACCGCCGCGACCTTGCCCTTCTGTACTGCGCTCAGGAACTCCCCACCATAGTCCGTACAGGCCAGTGACCAGTGCGCGTTGGCGGGCTCCGGCGCCGCACGGTAGGAATGGACGAAATAGAGCTGCTCGCCGCGGTACCCGTTGAATAGAGGAGAATCCCGTTGGGGGCGGACCCCGTTCCAACCCATGTGGGGGACCGAAAGACCATTCGCGTCGAAACGGCGGATCGTCCCGGGAATGAGTCCCAGTCCGGCCACACCGGGGGATTCCTCGCTGCCCTCAAACAGGCACTGCAATCCGATGCAGATCCCGAGGAAGGGTCGGTCGGCCTGTAGATATTCCTTGAGCGGCTCCACGTACCCCAGGGAATGCAGGCGTTGCATCGCAGCCCCGAAGCTGCCCACGCCGGGAAAGATCAGGCGTTCGGCCTTGAGGATGTCCTCGGGCCGCGTGATGTCGGTAAGCGCGTAACCCAACCTGCCGATCGCGTTGCGCAGACTGCGCACATTGCCGGCACCATAGTCGATGAGAGAAATCATGTAGGTGCAGCCCGTCGGATGGGAAAGTCGGCATTCTAATCCATCCGCCATTTTGCCCATGCGTTGGATCCTCGAGCGGACATTTGCTCGGCTTGGTCATTATTGACGGTTGGCCACGGACTATGAAATCCTGGCCGGCACCGCAGAGAGCATGGTGCGGATCGCTAGGGGGCGTTCTCAATTAACAAATTATCCAGGGATAACAACCTGTTATGAACAACCCGCCGCCAGTTGCAGGGGCCTGATGTGCGTGATTCTCGCGAGCATTCGGCTCCATTGAGAACGCCCCCCAGGGGTGTTGACCTTCCGAAGGTCCGCGCAGCGGACCCTACTGACCACCTGATTGACTGTAGGGTCCGCTGTGCGGACCGCTGGGATGTTGCGGCCATCCAGCCTGTAAAAACCGTTGGTCAGTGCAGATAACAACTGGAAAGAGAACCACGGATGAACACGGATCGACACGGATGGAGACCAATCCGTGTCGATCCGTGGCTCGAGATAGCGAGGATTAGTTAGTTTGTTAATTGAGAACACCCCCTAGGCTGCGGATCAGGGTCGCCAAGTGTGTATAGCATTTAACCAGACAGCTTCTCAGATTCAACGGTGAAGGAAAAGGACTAAGCAGGCTTCTCCACTTAAAATTTAGCCACTCCCTAATTTTGATTTTGAATCATATCAATCGGACTCAATGCAGGCGTATGTATGACCAAGGCAGTGGTTCTCCTCAGTGGCGGACTGGATTCCGCGACGACCCTGGCTATCGCCGAGGCGGAGGGGTTTGAGTCCTACGCCCTGTCCTTCAGATACGGCCAGCGGCACCGGATAGAGCTCGAGTCCGCGGCCCGGGTGGCACGGGCCTTAGCGGTAGCCGAGCACCTCATCCTGGACATCGATCTGCGCCGTTTCGGCGGATCGGCCCTCACCGGCGACCTGGCGGTACCGAAGGATCGGGGTTCGGAGCAGATGGAGGAGGGCATCCCGGTCACCTATGTCCCGGCGCGCAATACCGTCTTCCTGTCCTTTGCCCTGGCCTGGGCGGAGGTGTTGAAGGCAGGCGATATCTTCATCGGCGTCAATGCCCTCGATTACTCCGGCTATCCCGACTGCCGGCCCGAGTACATCGCGGCCTACGAACACATGGCCAATCTGGCCACCAAGCTGGGCACCGAAGGGCACCGGAGCATCAGGATCCACGCACCCTTGATCCGGCTTACCAAGGCGCAGATCATCCGTAAGGGTGTGGGGCTGGGCCTGGACTATGCCCTTACCAGTAGCTGTTATGATCCGGATGCCGCCGGTCGCCCCTGCCGTCGGTGCGATGCCTGCCGGCTGCGCGCCAAGGGCTTCGCCGAGGTCGGGACCGCCGATCCCTTGCTCGTCGGATTCGGGATGTCTGCGCCGTGACGGCACGTCTCTTGCACCTAGCGGCCGTCCCGTTCGAGGCGGCGCGGCGGGTGTCCATCCTCCCGGAGGGGCACCGATTGCGGCGCCTGCACGGACACAGCTTCCTCGCCCACGTGCGGGCCGAGCTGCCGGCCGGCTGGGCGCCGTTTCCGGGTGGCGAGACGGATGCGCTGAGAGACCACCTGGAGCACTGTGTCGCGGATCTCGATTACCGCGATCTCAACCAGTACCTACCGGTTCCCACCGATGAGAATCTGGCCCGCTGGGTGCGTGCCCGCCTCCGGATACCGGGTATCGAGTCGGTAGGTATCCGGAGCACCCGGGACCAAGGAGCGGACCTCGCCGGTTCGAATCAGGCCCATCTGTGGCGTCGTTTCCGCTTCGAGGCCGCCCACCAGCTGCCCAATGTACCGGCAGGCCACAAGTGCGGACGTATGCACGGACACGGATTCGAGGTCATCCTGCATGCGCATCAGGACCTGGGGGACGACGACATGGGCATCGACTGCGACCGGCTCGGCGCGGTCTGGGCGCCCCTGCATCGAAGGCTCCACCATACCTGCCTGAATGATCTGCCGGGACTCGCAAACCCTACCAGCGAGCACCTCTCGGCCTGGCTGTGGGAGCGGCTCAAGCCCCTGCTGCCGGCCCTGTCTTGGATCAGCGTCTACGAGACCGCCAGCGCCGGTTGTCACTATGATGGCCGGCACTTCCGCATCTGGACCGAGCAGCGATTCGAGAGCGCCTTGCGCCTGGTCCGGGCCCCTGACAGTGCTTCCAGGCGCCGCCTGCACGGTCACAGCTATCTGGTGCGGCTGCACCTGAGCGCACCCCTGGATCAGGTCATGGGCTGGGTCATGGACTATGGCGATGTCAAGGCGCGTTTCCAACCCCTTTACAGGCAGCTCGACCATCGACTGCTCAACGAACTGCCGCGTCTCGGGGACGCCGATGCGGCGAGCCTGGTCCGATGGCTGCGCGCAGCGGTGGCGGCCGAGCTCCCGCAGCTCGACCGCATCGACTTGCAGGAGACCCCCGGCTGCGGGGTCTCGCTGTGCTGGGGCGATCCGGGTCCGGCCCTGCCGTCATGACCTATGCTGTCAAAGAGCTCTTCTACACCCTGCAAGGGGAAGGCGCGAACACGGGCCGCGCAGCGGTCTTGTGTCGCTTTGCCGGCTGCAATCTCTGGACGGGCCGGGAGCAGGACAGATCCAAGGCCAGCTGCCGGTTCTGCGACACGGACTTTCGGGGTACCGATGGCAAGCACGGCGGCACCTACCGGGACGCGGCGGAGCTGGCGGACAGGATTGCCGCGACCTGGCCGCGGCATACCGGGAAGACCACCGCCCCCTTCGTCGTCTGCACCGGCGGCGAGCCCCTGCTGCAGCTTGACGAAGACCTGATCGCGGCGCTGCATGCCTGCGGCTTCCAGGTGGCCGTGGAGACCAATGGGACCATACCGGCTCTCCCGGGTCTCGACTGGGTCTGCGTCAGTCCGAAGGCGAATGCGGAGCTTGCGATACGGTCAGGCAACGAGCTGAAGCTGGTCTATCCCCAAGCGGAGGCACCGCCGGAACCTTTCGAGCAGCTGGCGTTCGATCATTTCTTCCTGCAGCCCATGGACGGGCCGCGCCTGGAGCAAAACACGCGGGACGCATTGACCTACTGCATGAACCACCCGCGCTGGCGGCTGAGTCTTCAGATCCACAAGCTAATCGGTATTGCCTAGTATTATGTTTCACCTTATTTTTCTTTATCAGGCCCGTAGGGTGGGCTGTGCCCACCAACAGCGTGCCTGGCTGGTGGACGTAGCCCACCCTACGGGCTATGTGCAAAATATTCAGAAACTGGGTGTCAGTTGCCAAGTCCGGCCGTGCCGAGGTCCCGATAACATGGGTTCGGTTCTCCCATCGGGAATTCTTTTTGCCGCCAATGAACGCCAATCAGTCGCAAAAGATCAGATGCTCTTTTCCATCTATGGATGACGCGGATCCTCACCGCTGGTTTCGTTTTCGGTCTGTGAAAATCCGTATGACCCGCGGCCGGATCGAGGCGACCGGATCATTTTCCCATACTCAATCCGAACCTCTGCGGTTCCCCTTCCGAACAATGAGGAAATTCCTATGAGAGGGTGCAGTCGGGGCGCGCGCGCCGGAGCGGCCATCCTGGGTTCAGCCGTGTTGCTTTACGCCTTGCCGGCGTCCGCGGTCAATTGGATCATGCTCCAGGGAACCGAGCCGGCCACCGCGCCTGCCTATCGTCCTTTCGGATTCATCGGTATTGAGTACCAACAAACCGACGGTTCGCGGATTGCGGCCGGTCCTTTTAAGGGGCAACCCTTGATGCCGAACCAGATCGTGCCCCGGTTGGAAGACACTTCCGAGTTGCAGATCTCTCATGTCCGCCTGGGACTGCAGGGACGCTTGTTCGCCGGCAAGCTCAACTACCGGATCTCGCCGCTCGCCGGCGACAACGGCATCTCCCAAAACGGCAGCCCCAACGTCAAGTTCACGGACCTGAGCGTCACCCTCAACCTGATTCCCCATGCCCGGATTCGGATCGGTCAGTTCAAGCAACCAGGCTCGGAAGAAGGCTTACAGCCCGCGGTCCTGCGTGACTACATTCGGCCCACCAACCTTTCCCGACAGCTGACCAACGAACGCCTCTTCGACAGCGACGGGACCCTGAAGCATGACGCCAACGTCTTCGACGGCCCCTTGAGCGGTTGGCGCGATACCGGCATCCAGGTCTTCGACGCCTTCAAGACCGGCCCCTGGGAGCACACCTATGCCCTCATGGCGGGTACCGGAAGCGGGCTGGCCATCTACAACGGCTCCGGTGACGGCCGGCCGGACTGGTATCTCTACTGGAGCTCCGAACTGATCTTCGGCGGCAAGGGCGCCTCCCGTGATGGCTTGAAGCTGACCGGCTGGTATCAGGACGGGGAACGGGAGCTCCGGATCGGCGCGGAACAAAAGACAGAGACCTTCGACCGCAAGCGTTACGGCCTGGGTACCGTTTTCCGTCGCGGCCCCTGGCGTGTCGCGGGCGAGTGGGTCAAGGCCGACGGTATGATCTTCAACGGCACGGACGGTGGCGCCGTCCCCGGTTCCGCCGGCAACCAGGGTAACGTGATCGCGGGTTTCAATGTCTTGCCGGACAACGAAGCCGACGGCTGGTATCTGGATGGGGGCTACCGGTTGTTCGACAAGTGGGAGTTGCGTGCCCGCTACGATCGGCTCAACCGAGGTACGAACAAAAAGGAGACCGAGCGCCGCTTCGAGACCTTTACCCTCGGCATTACCTACCGCCCTACTAAACAGGTGCGCGTGCTCGCCGATTACGAGTTCCGCCAAGTCGATGCCCCCGGCTTGCCCGGTGCTGCCGTCCCCAGCCGGATCCTAAGCGAGGTGGATGACGTTTTCGGCGCCAAGGTCTGGGTCAGATTCTAAAGGTTCAGCGTTCGGAGCGAAATCGACTGAGGAATCTCAGAAGCTGCCTGGTTAAAACGGATCCGAGCGTCGGGTTGCGTTACGCCGCGTTCGGCACGGTGCCTGTTCGGGTGCAATCCTGGGTTATTTGGCGTTGACTGCGGGATGCGGC
>NZ_FLUY01000976.1 GCF_900092655.1 Candidatus Thiosymbion oneisti | reverse complement strand
AGAGATTGTGAAAGAATTCGCGGGCGAATCTGCAGGGAGCGCTCTTGGGCCTCGGAAGCGCCAAAACCGGCGTCAAGG
>NZ_FLUY01000531.1 GCF_900092655.1 Candidatus Thiosymbion oneisti | reverse complement strand
GTCCAAATGGTCATCAGTCAGGCTGAGTTTTCTCGTTCCCAGGCGCTGCGTGGGAACCAGAGACCGGGAGCGGGGCTGTTGCGACACCCTCGGAGGGAGAGGGAGTACAGTGTGTGGCGTGCCCAATATACTGCGAGTGGTGCTGTTTCCATTCAGGCCTTAACCACTACCCAGCTTCTCAATCCGACTTGGAGCCACTCATGCACTGGGGGGAATCGGGTGCGACTCCTCCCTTCTCGAACCACTCCTGCGGCGTCCAGGTATGCAGGGCGAGGGCATGCAGACCGCTTTCGAATTCCCCTTTAAGCGCCTTATTCACCAACCGATGGCGCACCACCAAGCTGTGCTCGGCGAAGGATTCACTGACCGCCACTACCTTGAAATGCGACTCGGCCCCCGCGGGCACATTGTGCATGTGGCTCTCGTCCGTTACCTCCAGGTGGGTCGGGGACAGCGTGGATTGCAGCTGTTCTTGGATACGTTCTCTACGGTTCATGGGCCCCTACTCGGATTTTTGGTAATGGTAATTTTCAAGTGGTAAAGTGAGTCATTTGCATGATGGAATGACTCCACAGCTATGCACAGAATTCAAGGTTCCCTGTACTCGGCAACAACAAGATTAAAACACTATCCATAATATTAGAGTTGTTCCCGATGCGAGTCTTTAAAAATCAATCGGTTATATTGGAACATAAGGCCGACACGGTGGTCGTTGACCAGAAAACAAAGGGTTAGACGCCAAATGGTCCTCGTAACATACTGATTTTAAAG
>NZ_FLUY01000548.1 GCF_900092655.1 Candidatus Thiosymbion oneisti | reverse complement strand
CTCAGAGCAGACGCCCTCTGGGCCGCACCGGATAACGCCGGACAGCCGGCAGGTGTGATTCCCGTGTATACGAATGCTGGACACCGGCCTGATGCTCTCCGCGGCGC
>NZ_FLUY01001581.1 GCF_900092655.1 Candidatus Thiosymbion oneisti | reverse complement strand
TCTTGTCTGCATCGGCTCTCTACAACCGACCAGGGGCGGCTTTGTTAGTTCTACTATTTACAGCGCACTACACTAGCTCCTTAATCGAACCTCCTTAGGTTCAACTTTTGACCACTGCGGCGCGATAGCGGTTGGCATCATGCTGTTCCCACAAGATAATCCGGTTTCATTGTAGCCGACAACGACAACAAAATCCGGTTTTACTCCAAGACGACAAGGGTAGCTTCAGGTGGATAAAACACCCTCGAAGACATCCCGGTTGGTTGATTCTCTTATACGATTGGATTTCCTACTCCTGGCTGCATCAGCCATCGCTGTGCCATCACGATGAACCATAATCTCTTTGCTCTGTTTCAAACACGCTTCCCGCGCGATCTCGACCGGCATTTCCTGGAGACACCGGAGGGCCGAACGCTCAGCTATCGAGGGCTTGAACACCAGTCTGCCTGCCTGCAGCGGGTGCTGAAGGAACAGGGCATCGCGCCGGGGGATCGGGTGGTCGTGCAGATCGAGAAATCTCCCCTTGCGCTCGCACTCTATCTCGCCTGTCTGCGCTGCGGTGCGGTTTATGTCCCACTCAATACTGCCTATACCCCGCGCGAGCTGGCGTACTTTCTCGCCGACGCGGCGCCGCAGGTGTTGGTTGTCCGCCCCGAGGCGGTAGACGAACTCGCGTCCGCCGTCGCCGCAGCTGGGGTAGCACAGGTCCTCACGCTGGATGCCGACGGCAATGGTTCCTTAGCCACGCTGGCGGATGCCGGTTCGCCCGATCACTCGGTCGCCATACGCAATCGGCACCATCTCGCCGCGATTCTCTACACCTCCGGAACCACGGGGCGCTCGAAGGGCGCGATGCTGACCCATGACAATCTGGCATCCAATGCGCTGGCCCTGCACCGGACATGGGGTTTCGTGCCTCAAGACGTGCTTATCCATGCCCTGCCG
The DNA here is from genome assembly GCF_900092655.1 of Candidatus Thiosymbion oneisti. Classification (GTDB taxonomy): domain Bacteria; phylum Pseudomonadota; class Gammaproteobacteria; order Chromatiales; family Chromatiaceae; genus Thiosymbion; species Thiosymbion oneisti. The sequence continues at coordinate 2,860 of NZ_FLUY01001581.1, read as the reverse complement.
ATTTTCCACGTACACGGTCTGTTCGTAGCCACCCACTGCATGCTGTTGAACGGTTCAGGGATGTTCTTCCTACCGAGTTTCGACGCGGACACCATCATCGATATGTTTCCACGGGCCACCGTATTGATGGGCGTTCCGACCTTCTACACGAGGTTGCTGCAGCATCCGCAGCTGACCGCTGCCCGGTGTGCCCACATGCGGTTATTCATTGCCGGATCGGCGCCCCTGTTACCCGATACCTTCAAGGCGTTCGAGCAGCGCACGGGACAACGGATCCTCGAACGTTACGGGATGACCGAGGCCGGCATGATTACCTCCAATCCGCTCGAGGGCGAGCGCGTCCCCGGTACCGTCGGTTTTCCTTTGCCCGGGGTGGAGGTACGGGTGTGTGACCGGGACGGCAACCGGGTAATCGATGCGGTGGGCATACTCGAGGTGCGCGGACCGAACCTATTCAAAGGATATTGGCGGATGCCCGACAAGATGGCTACTGAGTTTCGCGCTGATGGCTTTTTCATTACCGGTGATTTGGCCACGATCGATACTCACGGACGTGTCGCGATCATCGGGCGGGCCAAGGATCTCATTATCTCAGGGGGCTACAATGTCTACCCCAAAGAAGTGGAAAACGCGATCGATGGTATTGCCGGCGTCGATGAATCTGCGGTTATCGGCCTGCAACACGCGGATCTCGGTGAAGCCGTCGCCGCGGTCGTCACCCTGCAGCCGGGTGCCGACTTAGATGAAGCCGGACTCATCAGTCGGTTGCAAGGCAAGCTCGCCCGCTTCAAGCAACCAAAAAAAGTGATTTTTGTGGACACCTTGCCACGCAATGCCATGGGCAAGGTGCAAAAGAATGAGCTGCGCGCGCGTTTCGCGCACATCCGTTTCGAGACCTAGCCGCACCACCCCCTTTGATCCCCTCTCCCCGACCCTCCCCCGGAGGGAAGGCATCGCAAAAGTCCCTCTCCCGCCGGGAGAGGGGCTTTTGCGACACCCTCGCAGGGAGAGGGGGCGAAGCAGCCGGCTCTGTTTCCTGACCGGCACGCGTGGAGGCGGTTCGCGCGGCGTGCGGCCTCCTCTACGCGGGCTCGGGCTCACGGTTGGCCATGTGTCAACACTTAAAGATCAACCACTATCCCTTTTTCCTCCCAGCCTTTTTCTTCCTAGCTGGGAGAATTACCCGACCACTATATGTCAAGCACTACCCCACCGTCCGCACGGGGCCAATTCAATTCGGGGGAAGGTAGTGGTTAAGGTTTAAATGGAAACATCGCCACTCGCAGTGGGTTGGGCACGCCACACGCAGCCCCCCTCTCCCGGAGGGAGAGGGTTGGGGAGAGGGGATCAAATAAAGAAATGGGGCGTGGTTAATGAACCGCTCTACGCTAACCATTTAAAAATTTACCACTACTCGGGGGCATCCTCACGCCCTGCCCTGCTCGCTCAAGGCTTTGCTCAAACGCCTTTGGACTGCTACATTCTATCTAGGTTTTGCCCCGGCTCCTGCCGGCCACAGGCGGTTGGATTGCCTATCCTTGGAGGGAAGCCCCCATGCGTTACAAACTTCTGGGCAGGTCAGGCCTGCGCGTTTCCGAGCTCTGTCTCGGCACCATGACCTTTGGTGAAGACTGGAGTTTTGGTGTGTCGAAGGAGGAGAGCAAACGGGTCTTCGATGCCTTTGTCGATGCTGGCGGCAATTTCGTCGACACGGCCAACCTTTACACCAACGGCACGAGCGAGCGGTTCCTCGGCGAGTTCATGGGGGAGCACAGGCAGACGTTCGTCCTGGCCACCAAATACGCCTTCAACGGTCGCCCGGACGATCCCAACGGCGGGGGTAATCACCGCAAGAGCATGCACCAGGCACTGGAGGCGAGTCTGAAACGGCTCGGTACCGACTACATTGACCTCTATTGGGTCCATGCGTGGGATTTCATGAGCCCGGTCGACGAGGTCATGCGGGCACTCGACGACATGGTGCGTGCAGGCAAGGTGCTGTACGTCGGGATCTCGAATGCACCGGCCTGGATCGTCTCTCAGGCGAACACCCTGGCCGACCTGCGGGGCTGGAGCCCCTTCGTCGGCCTCCAGATCGAGTACAGCCTGATCGAGCGCACACCAGAGCGGGAGCTGCTGCCGATGGCCAAGGCGCTCGATATCGCAGTGACCGCATGGTCGCCACTCGGTGGCGGCATGCTGACCGGCAAGTACAAGCGAAACACCGAGAAACCCAGGGATGCACGCTATGCCCAAGGGGCATGGAGCGAGGACCTCTTCGTTACCGACCGGAACTTCACTATTGTCGAAGCAGTGGAAAAAGTGGCGGACGAGATCGATCGCACACCCGCTCAGGTCGCCATCAACTGGATCCGCCAACAGAAAGGCAAGGGTGTCATCATTCCCATCATCGGGGCCCGGAAGCGCTCTCAGCTCCAGGACAACCTGGCCGCACTCGATTTTGCGTTGAGCGACAAGCAGCTTGCCCGCCTCGATGCAGTCAGCGCCATCCAACTCGGCTTTCCGTATGACTTCCTAAATCACGACGACGTTCGGCCGGCCCTCTACGGAAATAGGCACGCGTCGATCGACAACCATCGGGGATAGTAATTGTTCAGCCCCTACCTACCGCGTCACTTCGGTAAGTGTTGCCGGAATCCCAAGTGCCATGGATAGGTCCTGGTTCCGTGAACTAAATGAACCGTTTATAGAATAATCCCTTTATAAAACAACAGGGTAGTGGTTAATATCTAAGTTTGAACATGACCAACGGCACTGGCCGCTATGCCCCCTCTCCCTCCGGGAGAGGGTTGGGGAGAGGGGATCAAAGGGATGAATCGCTCTACTTTTTCACTTATAA
>NZ_FLUY01001026.1 GCF_900092655.1 Candidatus Thiosymbion oneisti | reverse complement strand
GGCCAGGGGAAAGCGCCGTCGCCGCGGCGCGGGTGGAACCGAAGGGCCCGGATTCCCGGCCAACGCCGCTGGTATCCTCCGTGGCTGAGGTTCGATGCGGTCGCGCCACTTTGCCGGCGCACTCCAAAGCAGTCCGGAATCCATAAAGAGCCTTGCTTGATATGGAATGACAATCCGATCGAAATAAAGCCCTTGATCCCCCCTCTCCCCAACCCTCTCCCCCCAGGGGGCGAGGGAGCCAACCGGGCAAGTTCTTAGACAGTCTCTAAGGACGAACGGATGACCCCAAGCACCAACGACCGGAGTGGCCGGATTCGGCACTGATCGTCCAGGGTCCCAGAGCTCCGACCACTCCGAGGAGAAATGTGTATGAAGCTTATTCGTAACCTGCTCGCCCTGATCGGACTCGTCGCCGTACTCGCGATCATTGTCGTCGCTGTCCGCCTGGGTCCAACGCTGACGAAGTTCGACGACCGGTTCCTGGCCGTTTATCAGGAATTTGCCGGCAAACTTCTCAAGACCGGAGATCCCGGTGTCTCCATGATGTGGTCCGTACCGGTCGCCGCGGACTTAAGCGCCGAAGAAGTCGTCGAATCTATGAAGAGCATCGCCGTATCGCGCAACCTCCTGTTTGTCGGCGAATCGCCTTTCTACAAGCAGGTCCGGGCGATCACCGGCGAGGATTACCGCTATGTGAATTTCCTGTCCTTTTGCGACGCCCAGGTCGGCAAGAAGATGCTCGAATACCGCGACCATTACAGCGGATTCATGCCCTGTCGTATTGCCTTGGTCGAGGACAAAAACGGCCGCTTGTGGATGTATACGATGAACCTGGATCTGATGATTCACGGTGGGAAAGAGCTACCCGAAGACCTCAAAACGGATGCCATTCGGGTGCGTGAGAACATTATGGCCATCATGGAGGGCGCGGCCAAGGGTGAGTTCTAACCCGAGCGGCGGAAAACGGCATGCTTCGGAGGGAGAACATCGCCTTGTAGGATGGGCCGTACCCACCGCCTATGTATCAGAAACCTCAGTCGCGTTTGCGTTTTGAATCCGCAGATTACGCAGATTGTTTCGTTCTTCATCTGCGGATAAAGAAAGTCGGTGCAAACCCTATCCCTATACCCACAGGGAAAGTCGTCGATAGGCATAGCCCATCCTACCTCCCGATGTAAGGGATTTTTCAAGCCCCCTTGCAGTAGGGTCGCGACCGGATACACTGCGCGCAGCGTTGGGTATCCAAGGAGTAGTGCGACATGAACATCCCGCCGAACATCGACGGTCTGCGTTGGCGACACGGCGACGGTGATGCCGCAGAGGCGAATCAGGCCGTCGTCGATGAGGTCTCCCGACTCATCAAGGCCAAGGAGCGTGGGCGCCTGCGGGCAGTGCTGAACCGCTGGTCCCCGACGGATGTGGTCGAGCTGTTCGTCGCGCTGCCGCTGAAGCGGGCCCGCAAGCTCTTCGAATGGCGCGATCGAGAGACCGTAAAGGCCGTCGTCCTGCTCAATCCGGAGCTCCGCGCGGCCTTGCTCAAGGATGCCTCGATCGCCCGGATCGTCAAGGTGCTGGATAAGATGGAGCCGGAGCAGGCCCTCCAGGCCCTCGACGACCTCCCGGAGGACGTAGCCCAGCAGGTCCTACCCAGGCTCCGCGCGCGCGCGGCCATCGAAGAGCTGCGTGCCCACGGCGAGGACTCCGCCGGTAGCATCATGAGCCGCAAGTTCGTCGCTGTTCCCGTCGACTGGACCATCGGGATGGTGACCGCCGAGATCCGCGCCAACGCCCAGCTGATCGAGAAGCTCTACGGCGTGAGCGTGGTCGACGCCGAGCGGCGGCCGGTCGGTTATCTCAAGCTTCGAGATCTGCTGCTGCTGCCCAAGGAGGCCAGTGTCCGCGAGGCGATGCACACGGATTTCATCGCCGTGACCCCGGATACGGATCAGGAGGAGGTCGCACGCCTGGCGGACCGCTACGAGCTCAATGTGATGCCCGTGGTGGACGCGGACGGCCAACTGGTCGGACGCATCACCCCGGACCGCCTGCGGCAGGTCATCCGGGACGAGGCGGAGGAGGACATCAAGATCATGGCTGGGCTTGCGACCGACACCCAACACGACGAGTCCGTGCGGCGCATCGTGCGCGGGCGTGCCCCCTGGCTGCTGGTCGGGCTGGTGGGGGCGAGCCTGTCGGGGGTGATCGTGGGGGCTTACGAGGAGCAACTGGCACAGGCCGCAATCCTGGCCAGCTTTATCCCCATCGTCATGTCCACCGCGGGCAATGCCGGCATCCAGGCCTCGACGGTGGCAGTGCAGGGCCTGGCGACCGGAACCCTGACCTTTGCCGACCTGGGCTGGCGGTTGGGCAAAGAGCTGTTGGGCGGACTCGCCAACGGCGCCATCGCAGCGATTGCCCTGGTCTTGTTCGTGCTTTTGGTATCGCAGCTGGGTGACATCGAGGCGCCGCTGCGCCTGGTGGTCACTGCGGGGCTGGCGGAGATGACCGTTGTCGTTGCCGCGGTCACCGTAGGGGCCACCGTTCCCGTGGTATTGGATCGTCTCGGCATCGACCCGGCCATGGCTACCGGCGTGTTCATTACCACCGGGAACGATATTCTGGCCGTGGTGATTTTCTTTGTTACGGTGACCCTGTTCTATTTTGTGTGAACCGAATGGAAAGCAGCAGTATTGAGCTCCCTGGGTCTGAGATCGGTGCCGTCAGTTACCAGGACGGGTGCCTGTGCATCCGCTTCTCCCGTGCCTACATCATCAAAACCATGACCGGTTCCCACGACCGCACCCGTTGGTGGCAGAGTGGTGATCTGATCATGGAAGGCGCGAAAATCGAGTCCGAGCTGCCGGAGGGGCGATTGGTCTGCGACGGTGGCGATATCGACGACAACATCTTTACCTATCGAGATATGATCCCGGTCCCGCTCGATACCCGCGGCCATACGCGCTGCGACCTAGGTTTCCGCGGTACGGATAGGCGCTTGGTCGCCGCCGGCGAAACCCTGAGACTGGAGATGATAGAGGTTGCGAAATACATCGAACACATACGGCCCGAAGGCTAGTACCTAGTTTCGAGCGATATTGCTAGTCCCCACACTGGAGCGGATAAGCCAAGCGTGTGAGCCAGCAGATACTATGAACTTGCAACATCGGTTGAAACTAGGTACTAGTGGGGTTCAGAAGCTGTCTGGTTAAACTGGATCCGAGCGTCGGGTTGCGTTACGCCGCGTTCGGCGCCGTGCCGGTCCGGGCGCGGTCCTGGGTTATTTGGCGT
>NZ_FLUY01000199.1 GCF_900092655.1 Candidatus Thiosymbion oneisti | reverse complement strand
ATATTCAAAAGCGATGCCGAGAACTTATCATTCAGGTATGTGATGCGGAAGATGTTCATATTCTGAAAGGAGTCGTAAGCAAGGATCATATACATATGCATGTTGAATATCCGCCGAGGTTATCAATAAGCGATTTTGTAAAGCGGGTTAAAGGAAGGTCATCACGTCTTCTTCAAAGCGAATTCCCAGAGCTAA
>NZ_FLUY01000931.1 GCF_900092655.1 Candidatus Thiosymbion oneisti | reverse complement strand
GCGATTTACAAGCTCGCCGTTCAGGTTATTATGGTCCATAATCACCCCGGTGGGAATGTGACGCCTTCAATCGAAGACCAGGACCTTACCGATCATTTTATTCAGGCGGGCAAATTCCTTAAGGTTGAAGTGATCGATCATCTCATCATCAGCGATGAAACCTATCATAGCTTTGTCGATTCGGGGATCTTCAAGAAACTTCAGGAAAGTGAACGATGGATTTTGCCTTATAAACTCAAGGAGAGATACAGGAATGAAGGCAAAAAAGAGGGGTTAAACGAAGGGATTCAACTTGGGAAGGAGGAAGGATTAAAAGAAGGTAAGATTGAAGTAGCAAAGGCAATGAAGCAAAAAGAGATCAGTATAGCGATCATTGCTGAAACTTCAGGGCTTTCAATCGAAGAGATTAAAAAACTATAAGGAAAAGGGGCCAGGCTCAATTGATAGGTCGTTTTTCACAGATCATTCGTCTAACATTCGGCTGCAGGCGACCCAATGCCGCGGTCTAGCTCCTCAGGAACTTTCAAGCTCAGTGCCACGCGGCATTGGGCGCCTGAGCCCAAGCGTTAGCTGAATACCAAAAGTTGTAGTGGAGTTGACTCAAAGGTATTAAAGCATGAATATTGAACAATTATATCAGCAATACATAAATCCGATACCGGCGACGGAACAGTTGGAACTGATTTCTCTTATCAGTAAAAAGCTGATAGTAAAATCCGAACAAGATAGAAAACAGCGAAGACTGGTTGAGCTTGAAGGACTGGGATCTGAAATATGGAAAGGTGTTAATGCCCAAAAATATGTCGACGAACTGAGAGATGAATGGAATTACCGTTTATGATAATTCCTGATACTGTTTTTACAGAAATAAGGCGACTGGGATTCGATACATCTCCTTTTATCTATTTTGTCGAACGTCACCCTGTTTATCTTCCAATGATACGGGATATTATTAGAAGGATTGACGAGGGTATCATCAAGGGTTATGGTTCAGTGATCACGCTTACCGAGGTTCTTGTGCATCCGAGGCGTGAAGGGAAAATCTCCCTTGAAAATGAATACCGTGATATTCTCCAGAACAGCCGAAATTTTGAACTTGTCCCGATTAGTGCCGGGGTAGCCGACCAGGCATCAGAACTTCGGAGTCGTCATAACCTACGAACTCCTGATGCCTTACAGATTACTGCAGTTCTTTCTGTTGGTTGCGAAGCATTTCTTACCAATGATAAAAAGCTAAAACATGTTGATGATCTAAGAATAATTGTATTGGATGATTACTTACCAGAAATACGGAAAGAAAAGGACATCCATTTTTTAACCTGATCCTTACCCTATCGGAGATACGGAATAATGCGAGTTACTACTACAAAAGGCCAAGTTACGATTCCTCGAGCTGTAAGAGAAGCTTTAGGGATATCTCCCGAAACAGAAATCGATTTTGTTGAAGATAGTAGTCGATCTTATATCGTAAAAACCGGCGCGCCGAATGTAACGGGAAAATTTGGAAAATTCAGAGGGATAGCGTCAGCGAAAATGTCTACTGACGAAATAATGAGTCTTACAAGGGAATCATGATGAATGGTATTTTGGTTGCGATACAAAAATGCGCGCCACTTGAATTTTTCATGAATCCATAGGAAGGTAGCCGCGAAGCCGTTCATCCGACCAGGAGGGCGTGAAAGCTGATGATAACCATAATCGGAAGTTTCAAAGGCGGGTCGGGCAAGAGCACCGTCACCTTCAACCTGGCGGTATGGCTCGCCATGGCCGAGGTGAAGGTCCAGCTCATCGACGCCGATCCCCAAGCGACCCTGGCCGATGTGGTAGAGGTGCGCATGGAAGAAGGCTTCGATCCCCCGTTGCGTATCGGGGACAAATCGGGGTTGACCCCGGAGCGGCTGAATGCCGCGGATGAGACCCTGATCGACGTTGGTACAGCGGATATGGACTCGATGCATCGGGCCTTGGCGCTGTGTGATCGGGTGGTCGTCCCCGTGCCTCCCTCCCAGGCGGATATCTGGTCCACGCAACGTTACATCCGTCTGGTGAACTCGGTACAAAGAGACAAGCCAGCGGACATCCTCGGCTTCATAAACCGTGGCGACACCCACCATGCCGTCCGCGAGACCGATGAAGCCGCCGCCGCGCTGGTTTCGCTGCCGGGCATCAAGTTCCTCAAGCCGCGGCTGTGCCAGCGCACCGTTTTTCGGCGCTCCTTCAGCGAGGGATTGGCAGTGTTCGAGCTAGAGCCGCGGGGTAAGGGGGCACGGGAGTTCTTTGCCCTGGCCGCCGCTCTCTATCCCAACCTGGTCAGCTGAGCCCTTACCCGCGGGCAATCGGGACGAATGCGTATCGCCTTTTCAGCTTCCAGCTACCAGTCGCCAGCTTCCAGCAGCTAGAAGCTGGCGTCGGTGTCGAATCCATCTCACAGGACGTCGGCATCCTCAAACCCATGCTGGCGAGCATGGAGGGCGTAGAGCAGGGCATTCAGTCCATGACCTTCACCACCGCGAAGATGCAGAGTGACATGGCGGACATGAATCGCAGCATCGGTCGTCCCATGATCTTCATGAATCGGTTCATACCTTGGTGAGCCGATTCGCCTGTCGTTAAATCGAGATAAAATGAGGTCTTAATCACCCGGCTGATGGCCTTCCGGGAAGAAGTAGCACAAGATTGTCCCGGTGAATGAGCTCTTCGTCGTCCAGGTAGCCCAGGATCCCTGCGAATCTGGCGCTGGGCTGGCCCTTGATGCGATTCGACTCCAGGGCATCGTAATTGACAAGCCCACGGGCGATCTCATGGCCCTGCTCGTCGACACAGGCTACGACCTCACCGCGCTGGAAAGTGCCTTGCACCTCCTTTACCCCCACCGCCAGGAGGCTCTTGCCCTGTCCCTGCAGGGCATGCACCGCACCGGCATCCAAGATAAGCCTGCCCCGGACCTGGAGCTGACCGGCCAGCCACCGCTTGCGAGCGGCCTGAGGCCCCTGGACCGGAGTCAGCAGGGTCCCGACCCGCTCACCTGCGCCGACCCGCCGCAGCACATCACCCTCCTTTCCCGGAGCAATGACGGTCGCGGTCCCTGAACGGGCCGCGAGCCGCGCGGCGCGTACCTTGGTTACCATGCCGCCAAGACCCAATCCGCTGACACTGCCACCGGCTACAGCGTCGAGCCGGGGATTGTCGATCCGGGTCTCGGAGATGAGCCTAGCGTCCGGATGGAAGCGGGGATCGCGGTCACACAGGCCCTCCTGGTCGGTGAGTAGAATCAACAGATCGGCCTCGACCAGGTTGGCGACCAGGGCGGCCAGGGTGTCATTGTCCCCGAACCTTAGCTCGTCCGTGGCTACCGTATCGTTCTCGTTTACCACCGGCACCACCTGGAGCCGCAATAAGGAAAGCAGGGTACTGCGGGCGTTCAAGTAGCGCCCCCGGTCGGCTAGGTCTTCCCGCGTGAGCAGGATCTGCGCCGCGTGGATGCCACGTTTCTGAAAGCAGGCCTCGTAGGCCTGGATCAGCCCCATCTGGCCGATAGCGGCAGCGGCCTGCAGCTCATGCAGGGATTTGGGGCGTTGGGCCCAACCCATGCGGGCCATACCCTCGGCGACGGCACCTGATGAGACGACCACCAGCTCACCCCTGTTGCGCAGGAACCCGGTTACCTGATCGGCCCAAGGGGCCAGGACCGTCCGATCAACCCCCCGGCCATTCCTGGTGAGCAAGGCGCTGCCGATCTTGACGACCCAACGTTTGGTATTGCGGATGCCGTCGCGGGAGATCACGGGCTGACTTCATCCTTCATGATACCCAATACCATTAAGTTAGCTGTTGGCCGCTTGTCGTGGTGGGTCGGAATACGAAAGAGAAAACGACGAAGCGCGCGAATCGGCGCGAACAAGATCCCTCCTTTCGGTTCGGGATGACAATTTCGTGAGGATTCGCGTGATTCGTCGTTTCTTTTCTTACTTTGCCGACCGGTAACGCT